>JADJGZ010000060.1 GCA_016707785.1 Bacteroidales bacterium
TCCAGCATTTTATTCAAAAAAGGATAGTTTAACTATTCAATTAACTTCTTTCACAACTAATTGGGATAGTTCATTCATCAGAATATATAAGAATAAAAAGCAATTACAGAAGATCTTTGAGCCAATGAGTCTGTCTCCTAACAATTTATATGAACCGGCTAGAATAGCAGACATCAATGGTGATAATCTCTTAGATGTCAAATTGATCTCATCATATAATGGATGCGGGCTTGCTGCAATGAATGTTAGAGTAATCTTTCTATTTCAAAATTCTAACGGAACATTCACAAAAATATCATTTGATGATAAGATGGATGAGAATGGAAGGGTTGAAAGGGATTTTAACGGAGATAGTAATTTTGAAATAATCACGATGGACCTGAAAAGTTATAAGTCACATAATTATTGGCTTTTCAACATTTATAATTTCAAGAACTACAAATTAGTAAATGTTAATCCAAGTTATGATTATCCTATAATGATTCAATATCTTTTAAGAGATAATTACGAAATTACCAATAAAATAAGTAGAGTTAAAATGAAAGAATTTGGAAAAAAGTTACCAGATAACTATGACAGAAAATAATAATACTGGCGGTAACAGCACCTACCCACCACCAGGCTTTCGCTCGTGCTTCTCTTGAAAACTATTACTAAATTCGTGTTCTGTGCTTCTTGGGAAGTTGGTTGAATAAAAGCCTGGCAGCGGGTAGCTGCGGAACGGTAGCACCCATGCTGAAAGAAACCCAAAATGATTAGCAGTAAGAACTTATTACATAAAGAACCCGATTTAATAGTGCTATCAAGATTCAGGTTGATAGTTAGAGTAATCGTGGGACTGCTTTATTCATTTTCCTTCTATTCATTCCTTTATATCATTAGAGAAACATTTAGGATTCTATCTGTAACAGATAAATATGACTTGTGGGTTCTTACAGACAAAGAGGTAAATTTTTACAATCTATTCTTTGCTTTTATATCTCTTATCATAGGACAATCCGTGTGTTTCGTTTTCTGGTTTGACCAACCTAAAAAGATATTTGGGATTTGCAATCACAGAAAGACTGCAATTGTGAACGACCAAAGATTTTTAAACTGGTACTTCTTAAGTTGGTTTTCAAAATTAGCTGTCGCTTTTGGACTCTTTTTCGGATTCACTTTTCAGGGAAGTTGGCATCTTTTCAGCCTCTATCCTAACTATAATTATGTATTTATCCTTATTATTATCACACTATTCCTTCAAACCTGGAACACAATCAGGTCAACTTATATTCGTAAAAGTTTAAAATGGTTATTGGCTTCCATAATAAGTATCTCAGTCTTTTCATTCGGGTTATCAAAAATAAATCTGACAAATTATAAAGCCATCAATAAAAATATTCTCAGTAAAAACATCCATTATCAATATATACTCGATCTTCCGTTTTCAGCAATTTATGAAAGATCAGAAAAACCTTCTTTAATTGAGGATATTCATGTTGTGTTTTCGAAAGATGGAGTGGAAAGTTCGAAACCAATTATTGTAGTTGAAAATAAAAGAATTCCATTAGACAGTTTGCAATTCAAAATCCGTGATTGGCAATCAATGAGAGACGAGATTGAAATTCCTTTTATGGTTTATCGTCTTTACATTCATTGTGATGTTAAAATGGAGTTTATAAATAAATTAATAACAGAATTATCTAATTCGGGTATTTCTAGCATATCATATGCTGTAATTCCATCGAATGCCAACTTTGACACTCAGTACTATCCAGATGTATCATTCCCGACAAAAATACCCAACTGGTATTCAGATATGACTAAACTGAATGAAATTAGGCAGGAAATAAATGAAACACCTAATATCATTCAAATTAAACAAGGCGAAAAAGGCTTAATAATGGTTAATGAAAATGCAGTTGAAATTGCCAGTTTGAAATCGACAATAAAGTCGTTGATTAAAAGTAACACAGACTATTTTATCAAGTATAATATCCATGATAGCATAAATTTCTCCAGTTATTTTATGGTTTTATCGAAATCAACAGAAGCAATACGCGAACTGAGAGAAGAATATTCACAATGGAAATATGCGCAAAAATACGAATGGCTTAATAATAAAGAGCAAAGAGAAGTTCGGGATAAATATCCAATGAGAATTTTAGAACTGACAACAGAAATGATAATGAAATTTGAAAATAATTAAAGCAATTTAGCTTACATTGTACATTTTGTAAGGCATTGTTTGGTGGTGCGCCAATTGCGGATTCCCGTTTCACAGTTCCCATTCCTTCGGGCAGGAGCGCTCTCCGAAATCCACCTCTCATTATGTACCAAACGCTAAATGCAGTCTTAATATATAAAACAGAATATGAATGTGCCTTTATTAATTTTTGCATTTTTATTTATGACTATTTCGGCATTTTCGCAAATTAGCAATGACTCAATTGCATATCGAATGCTGAGTAAAGATTTAGAAGAAATACTAATATACACCAATGTTCAAAGCGTTATAAATGAAAGGTATAATTATCAGCAAAATGAAGAATCGTTAGTTTTTTATAATAGAAGGAATGAAATATTTAAATTCTTGTTCAACGAAAAAGGGATCTCCGAAGGATATTATATACTTTGGCTTTACGAAATGATTGAAACATCTGGTGATGAAGCTATAAATTGGGGGGAAATAAAAAATTACAGCGTACATTTGAGTGAACAGGAACTGTATGAAATTAGAGGAATCAATTGTAATCAATTATTGAAATTAGCAGATACAAGCTTGTTTTTAAAAAATCTTGACACCTTATACCTAGACATGATAGCTTTACCTACTCATCATGGGGAATTTGGTGTTATCTATAAATCTAATAAATGTGATATCGAATATTTTGAAGCAGATTCTCTGCTTACAGCATTAGATCAGTTTCTTCAAAATAAATTAAACACAAATGCTAAGCGAAAAAAGATTCTCAAAAACTTAGATTTTAAATTCTATTCATTCGGAGGTTGCTCATACACCTATTATCAAAATTTATTTCAAAGAATTTACAACAGGATAATTAGAAGACTAGATTAACTGCACCTAACACCGCTTATCTATGACCCAATCACTTACCGAACAGGACCGGAAATTCTTAAAGTACGAAAAGCGTATTGGATATGTGTTTGCAGGGCTTATCCTAAGCTTTGGCGGATTTTTTAATCTCATTTATTTTTTGCTTAACAAAGTCCATCCGAACCTGCTGCTGGCAGGCCTTATTGATCTCGGAATTATCCTTCTGGCCTATACTGTCTGTCACCGCACAAACCGAAAGCTAAACCTTGACCTTAAGGACAATCAGAAGGAAATTCATACTAAAACACTGGAGAAAAAGAGGAAGTGAATTCATATGAAGTAGGAAGCGGATCTTTACATATCCCGATCCTCGGTAATCTGTTTCCAAAATTATGGGGACAGAATATGAAAGAAAATAAGTTATATTATCTTTATTCGCAGGGCAACAGGTATGAGGCAGATAAAGCACTTTACGACCAGCTTAAAAAAGGTTCTGAATTTCACATTCATTATGCCAGGCATAGTGAGACAATATTAATAATCAGTAGGTGCGAATAAAAGAGTGGAAATCCAGCACTCTTAAATAAATCCTACTTTTACAAGCCGGGGAGTAAAAATAAATAACTCCATTTATTACAATGAAAAAGCCCGGGGTAAGGGTTGGAGGGAGGAAGCCAAAATCGCGGGACTGATTTCGTTTAACCCAGTGCCGTCCGGAGGGATTCGGTGGATGAGGCTGTTTGTCGTTAAAAGGTAACGGGTGGACACTTCTTCCGATGAGGTAATGAATATATATGGTGGTTCAGTCGAAGGAAAACTCCCTGGAAGAATACACAACCGCTGATGGAGAAAGGCTTCCGGTGGAGCCGAAGTGGAGGTAAGTATTCATACCTGAAAGGTATAGATTCGCATCTTATCTGGTGAAGGAAAATCCCTGTTCCTGGCATAATCCCTCATATTCATTTACTATTCACTATTTACTATTCACTTTTTACTAAATACTATTCACTATTTAACTTTCACTAATCACCAATTACTATTCACTAATAATTCACTATTCACTATTCACTAGTCACTATTTACTATTCACTATTTACTATTCACTATTCACTATTCACTATTCACTATTCACTAATCTCTATTCTCTATTCACTATTCACTATTCACTATTCACTAATCTTATACACCTTCTCTGCCCGTTCCGCTTCAAACTGCCCCATCAGCCTTTTTATTTCTGATTTCTGTTCAGGGCTAAGGCGATATTGTTTTTCTGTTTTTGAACGGATGATCTCATCCATTGTTTTTGCAAGAATCTCAATTTCTTCAGCCGTATTTCCTATTCCCAGGCTAACCCTTACAAGCCCCAGGAAGCGGAATTTCGGGAAGAGGTGCTGGATAAGGCGCTGAAACTGCTCAAGGAAAGGCCCGACCCCCAGGATATGCTTCATGATAATATGAGCACAATGGCAACCATGCCTCACCCCGATCCCTGCCCTGAAGGCAAGTTCCTTCGCTGCTTTGGATGGCATCAGTCCTCCGGGGTTAAAAACCACAACACCTACTTTATTTTCGAAGCCCGGCAAATCGGCTGATTGTATTCCGTAAATCTTTAATCCCTGTACCGTTGCCAACCGCTGCAGGAGCAACTTATGCAGGGCTGTTTCCTCTTCATGGATACGTTCCATCCCCACCTTTTCGAGCAGCAGCAAGGATTTCCCTAAAGCTGCTATTCCTGCAGCATTTTCCTCTCCTGATGAGCGGATTAACTGCAATTCCTGTTCTTTGAAGTTCAGTTTGCCTTTTCGTGAAATAAGCACGCCACATCCAAAGGGAGCATATACTTTATGTCCTGAGAAAGCGAGGTAGTCGATTCCCCATGCCTGCATCTCCACTTTACGGTGGGCCACCATCTGGGCCGCATCCACCATTACCTCCGCACCATACTGATGGGCCAGGCTGCAAATGGCTTCCAGGTCGGGACAAACGCCTAATACATTGGAGGCTGCGGTTACTGATACCAGCTTAATCTGCTGGTTCCCAAATTTTTGTTCTGTATTATATTCTTTCAGCAGCACTTCCAGTTCCTTTAAATCAGGGAATCCTTCAGGGCTTACCGACAAACGGATGAGTTTCTGTCCGGGCAGCATCCGCCAAGGAATTTCGTTGGAGGAGTGCTCGAGCAGTGTATTCACCACCACTGAAGCAGGATGAGTATTTCCAAAACTTTGGGCTGCGAAGTTTATGGCTTCGGTAGTATTGGATGTGAAGGTAATGTCGTAGACTTCCCCGGGAGCCCCCAATACCCGGGAACATATGGATTTCACTTCTTCAACCACGGCTTTCTGCACATCTGCTGGTTGTTTCAGGGTATTACGAAAAGCATCCCAGGCGGGGAGAAATGCCTGTGTACTGGCACTGTTATCGAAGTTGATGAATGGCTTTGTCCCACCTAGCGTTGGAACCTGCACCCCCTGCCCTATCATGGTCTCACGTAAGTACAGGAACAGATCCTTCTCCTGTTGCTGAATCAGTGCATCGTTATACAGTATCTCCTGCACTGACATCTTACCCGGCTCAGCAGTTTTGAACAATTCCTTCCCCCCTGTATACATCATCTTCAACGCCCTGGCAAAAGCAATAATATTAATAACTGCCGGGGTTCCGGCTTCAAATTTATCGGGGGCATCAGCCCAGATAATCCACTCTTTTGAGATTAACTTGGTAGTTCCTCCCCCGGTATGAAACAGCTTAATTTTCTTCAGTGCAGCCCTTTCGACTGCCACTGCATTTACGCCCAGTGAAAGTCCAATGCTAAGGGCTGAAAGTTCTTTCCAGGTTCCCGGATCCAATTGTTTTATGAAAGCTTTTGCCCGGTAGGGTGTGCAAAAGATAACAGTGTATCCTTTTACCGGTAGTTTCAGATAGCTGAGCACAATTTCGCGTGCTTTTTCGAATAATTCGGTGGTAACCATTGAATAGTGCCCGCTCCCGCGATGCACATTTGAATAGGTTTCAAGGGCACGCCAGATGCCGGTTTCGAGAAGGGGAAATGGATCCATGAAATCTTTTGAATAAATTAAAAATCATTAGACTACAAGCAGGGAACATAGGTTACAATAGTGCAATTAATTTAGAATGAGTCCAGAGTATTTGAATGATGAGGGGATGGAATACAGAATACAGAATACAGAATGCGGAGCTTGCCCGAATGACCAGAAATAGATTTCAACTAAAAATAATCCTCCAGGTCAGGCGGGTCAGGAGTCAGAATTCAGGAGATCAACTAAAAAGAATCCAGTATATGGCATCATACTGAGGCGGGCATGAGTGGAATCAGTAATTATTTCAAGACTGTTTCCAACTATTCATTCCATCCTGACTGTTAGTATTACAATTTCAGGCTTGCAGTAAGAAAAGCTGATCGGCCGTAACCATTGATTCCTGATCCGTGGTAGCGGTAATCTTTATTTAGCAGATTCAGGAGGCTCAAATCGAACCTCAGGAATTTCACAGAATAGCTCATATCAATATTAAACACACTCCAGCCAGGGGTTCCCCCATTGGGAATACGGTTGTCAGATTTATCACCCGCTGCATGCCGATCCTGTTTTGCTGCAGCCTGCCATCCAATGCCTGCCCGGAAATTCCCTGTGGAATATTCCAGCAATATTTCTCCAAAAGCGGGGGGATCCGTCGTAATGGCTCATTCCTGGTGAGATTCTGGCCGAAGGTATAAGTGAGGCTTCCGGAAACCTGCCATGACTTATGGATGAGGCAATTCCAGTTGGTTTCAATACCCTGTATATAAGCCCGTTCAACATTTTCCTTCATATACACAGGGTATCCTTCAAGGGTATCCCCTTCCACCCTGTTTCGCACTATCAGGTTATACAGTTCATTCCGGTACAGGTATATTTCACCTTTCACTGAGGGATTTTGAAATTTATATCCGGCCTGGTACTGGAATGAATGTTCCGGTTCAAGGTCAAAATTCGGAGTTTCATATCTGAAGTCTACAATTCCAAGGGTTCCAAGATCATCGATATTGGGAGTTCTGAATCCTGTATTGGCGGAAAGAAACAGAAAAGATACACTGTTAATAATCCGTTGAATTGCCAGGCTGCCCACCAAAGCTGAAGGTGTAAGCCTGGTATTGCCTGTGATTTCATCATCCACCCTGATGATAAAAGTATTATACCTTGCTCCCGCAGTGATCTTCCATGATTGAAGATCGAACATATGCAGGCTGAATACTGCAAGGCTTGCCATCGTTGCGCCATCGGGGTATAAGCCACGTTTTGCAAGCGTTTCATGAGAGGTAAGGTTCTTATCGGTACGGGTACTGCGAACAAGGTCGTTGTAAAACTCAACTCCGAACTGGCTGTCCAAATTTTACCGGCAGAAGTAAACAGATCAGCTGTAACAGAGAATGTATTTACCTTGTCGTTTTCCAGCCTTAAAATATCGGAACCGGTTTTCTGCAGTTCCCTTCCCTCTTCTGATCGCTGGAGTGAGGCTGTGATTGTGGCATGCCTGAAAACTCCCTTGTTAAATTTCTGATTTAGCCTGATGTAAGCCAACTCGCGCATTTGAGGATTCATTTTATTGATGGAGTAGTTTTCGAGGGCAACTTTATGGTACACCCATACATTTTCCTGAAATACACGTTGACAGGCAAAAGTGAGTTTGGAATTGGAGGATAAAGCAATAAGTCCTTTAAAATCAATATCAAGTTCCTTATAACTCCCTGGTGTTTGTCGCCCTGATGTATCACCTCCAACAGGATCGCCGAAGTTCCTCAGACTGCTCCCGGCAATAAAGGCCATCATTTTACCACTGAAACTCAAATTTCCATGCAGGCTTTGTTCCATACCATGAGTTCCGAACCTGGAGAGTAGTTCAGCTCCCCACTCAGGTTTTTCGGTGGTAGCGGCTTCCCTGCTGAATGCCTGGATGGTTCCGCCTATGGCATCAGAACCATACTGAACAGAGCCGCTTCCATTGAGTACTTCGATGCGGCCGAGGCTAAACACATCAATGGTATTAAAATACTGGTTAGGTCCATACCTTGAAGTGGCATTACTGAGCCTGATGCCATCGATCAACAGTAGGGTTTGGTTCCCTGTAAGGCCTCTTAAGAAAGGTGAACCTCCGCCATGGTTAGTCTTCTGGATAAACACCCCAGGGGCATGTTGCAGCGCTTCAGGAGAGGTTCGCAGCTGGTGGTCCCTGATGGATTTGTTACTTGTTACCCTGATGGCTTCAGGAGTTCGCATGAGGATGGTTTCGGATCTACTGGCGGTGATCACAACCTCAGACAGGCTTTTAATTGCAACAGAATCCGCATCCGGTAAAGTTCCGGCTAGCTGCTGTGCTTCCGACAATAAGAAGGATAATTGAAAAACAAAAAATGCATAATAACGAATGAAGTGAATGGTTTTAGTCATAAGCTTATTTTAAAGCAAATTTAAGCATGAAGGGCCACTTTGAGTGTATTGCCAGCGTTAAGAGATTGCCTGTATATTCTGTTAGTCAGGCAGATGAATCCTGGATTCCTGGATTCTTATCTCTAAGTTTTCAAAAATTTATAAATCCGGATCACTTCTCCGGTGATATTGTCCATGATGCAGTGCCTGTATGCTTCGAGGACTTCAGACATAGGGATAGGCTGATGTCCGGGGAAGAACTTCCCGTATTTTTCGGCGGCTGGTTCCACGAGTCCGCTGGAAACGGCATTAAGTCGCATTCCATCAGGCATTTCGGGTGCGGTAGCCTTTATGAAGCTGTGGATGGCTCCGTTAACCATTGCTGCGATGCTGGTTCCTGCAACGGGATGATCCGCCAGTATGCCTGTGGTAAGCGTGACAGAGCCCCCGGGGTTCAGATATTTGCTTCCAATACAGCTGAGGTTAACCTGGCCCATAAGTTTGCTTTGGATGGCGTGGGTATAATCCTCTTCACTTAGCTGACTGAAATGGGACCAGCGGGCTTCTCCGGCAGCACAGATAATGGCATCGACATTGCCGGTTTCGTGGAATAGTTGCTGAATGGACTTGCTGTTACTTATGTCGACATGAAGCATGCCACTATTTCTGCCAACAGTGATCACTTCGTTGGCTGGGGTGAAGTAGCTGCTGAGGGCACCTCCAATAGTTCCATTTCCTATAATAATGATTTTCATCTGGTCGATATTGGTGTATTTTAAAAAGTGGTTGCCATTGGCAAATGGGTAAATTAATTCCTAAAAAGTTATCTTTGAAAGCCGGTTTTTAATGCTACCAAAGCACCAGGTTTCAAAAGTACAAGAAACAATTTTTCGATGTCTTTCCTGAAAGGATTTGCAATTGATTCTCTGTAGCCACAGAGGTCACCCAATCGCATCTGTAAATTTACCCTCATTTCTAAAAAAATAAGATATTACTATGCCAAAAAGGTTACAATTTTGCAAATCATAAAATCAGCAAATCCACTGCACTCACATTTATTTTCTCCCTCAATAGATTATCTCAGATGAAAACAATTAATCACCCCGACAGTTAATATTGTCTAAATCATTCGCCAATAAATCCATTTAAAAATGAAACTCCACCCTAAAGTAGATGAATACCTCTCCGGAGAGAATAAATGGCAGCAGGAATTACGGGCTCTTCGCGAGATCCTGCTGAGCTGTGGACTGGATGAGGAATATAAGTGGGGCAGTCCGATATATACTTTCCAGGGAAGAAATGTAGCAGGAATCAGAGGCTTTAAGGAACATCTTGCCATATGGTTCAATAACGGTGCCCTTTTGAAGGATTCACACAAGGTATTGCTGGCTTCTTCCGAAAATACACAGGCCTTAAGGAAAATTGAGTTCTGTAATATAAAAGAGGTAATGGAGCATGAGCAGATCCTTCGGGAATACCTGTTTGAAATGATAGAACTTGAGAAAGCCGGGGTAAAGGTTGCTTTTAAAAAGAGTGATGAAATGACCATTCCGGAAGAGTTCAAAGCCCGGCTGGAGGCCATGCCTGACCTTATGGAATCCTTCAATAAACTGACTCCGGGCCGGCAGCGTGATTATTGCAGGCATTTTGCAGAGCCTAAACAATCATTGACCAGGGAATCGCGCATAGAGAAATGCATTCCACAAATTCTGGCCGGAATGGGGCTGAATGATAAATACAAATGCTGATCAATTTGATGTAATACTGCGGCAGAATAGGTTTACGAATTATTAGGTAAGGAAAATGCCCAGTATTACTGAATCTAACCAGCTTTGCTTCGCAAACCTGCTAAGATTCAGTATATAATAATGGCTCAGCTTCAAAAGAGTCTTTACTAAAGATTGAATAAAGTCATTTTACTCTTTAGAGCGCATCCATTTTGTCCTCAGGATTTCTGTAAGATATCCGAACGCGATCCCAAGGGTGTAACAGATTAAATCACTCCATAAAAAGCCAAATCCGAGAACAAGTCCACCTATGGAGGTATGCCTGATATTATCTATCCAGTAGGCATGATAAAGCTGGCTCAATTCGATGCTGAAAGAAAAAAGCAGTGCAAGTAAGGCAATCCAGACACTACTTTTCTTAGGGAAGAGGATGGCAAGGAGGATAAAGACCATTAAGGCCCAAAGCGTATCCCCAAGGTATGAATTCACCCAATTGGGCAGTATTCCGGAATAATGACGGGACGCCAGTCCGGATGCTACTGTAGCAACAAAAAAGAGAAAATACAGGAAACGGCTTCTGTTCATTTGGAGTTCTTTCATTAAAAAGCCGAAGGTATTATTTTTTCTTACCAACAAACCTGATGACTGAACCTTTCCCAACATGCACCGATCCTTCATTCAATTCGATTTCTTCTTCTCTTAATTCTATGACTTCATAATTATTGAAATCTGCCATTATCTCTGCTTCGGAAAATAAACTTTCTACATCTTTTGGTCCACCCACCCTATCATCAATGGCTAAATATTCAGTATGCTTTTTACTGAAAGCTTCAAAAATAATCATTCCGCCTTTTCGCAGGTATTGATCGAGTTCCCTGTGCACCTTCGATTTAATTTCTGCCGGGAAGTGTGCATAGATCAGGGCAATTGCATCAAACTGATTTTCACTGTAATTCAATTCTTTTAAATCACCTATTTGATAATCAATTTCAACTTTCTTTCTTTCTGCCAATCGCAAGGCTTTATTTCTCCCTTCAATGCTTATGTCAAAAGCATACACTTTCCATCCAAGTATTGCAGCATAAACGGCATTCCGACCCTCACCTTCAGCCGGAAAAAGGATTGAGCCCACAGTCAGTTGATTCAATTGTTTTTTCAAATAATTGTTTGGCTCTACACCATAAGCAAACTCCTCTGCCCTATACCGGTTATTCCATTTATCTGTCCAGTTGTCGTTCATTTCATCAGGTAGCTGGAGGTTGCTCGTTTAATATGGCCCAGAATATGCCAATATTTTTAACTGCTTCCAGGAAATCCCTAAAATTGACAGGTTTCACCACATAGGCATTTACCCCGAGTTCATAGCAACGTTTCAGGTCTGGTTCTTCGCGTGAGGAAGTCAGCATTACAACCGGCAGCGACATTAAATTTTTATTTTCGCGGATGGCAGCCAGCACTTCAATACCATCCATTCTTGGCATCTTAATATCCAGGAGCAAAACGGCAGGATTCCCCTTTTTACGGTCTTTGAATTTCCCTGTGCAGTTAAGGTATTCCATGGCTTCAACACCGTCCTCGACAACTACAACCTGGTTAGCAAGGTTATTTTCTGCCAGGGCTTCAAGTGTAAGTTCTACATCACGTGGATTGTCTTCAGCCATCAAAATGGTTTTCAATTCAATCATAATTATTCCTCCTGATTTTTTGGTAAACTAAAATAAAAAGTAGCCCCTTTATTGAGTTCAGCTTCTACCCAAACTCTGCCGTTGTGTTTGAAGATAATGCGCTGCACATTTGCCAGTCCTATCCCGGTTCCTTCAAATTCAGCCTGAGTGTGCAGGCGTTGAAATACTCCAAAAAGTTTATGTGAATATTTCATATCGAAACCCACCCCGTTATCACGTACAATATAAATATCAAATCCTTTTTCTTCGACGGATTCTACTGAGATTTCTGCCTGTTCTGTTTTTCGGGTATATTTCACAGCATTATCGATCAGGTTCACCCATACCTGTTTGAGCAATGAATAATCACCGAAGGCATCCGGCAAATCCTGAACTGACCAGTTGATTAACCTGTCAGTGATATCCGGTTTAGATTTATCAATTAACTCTTTTACCAATGCATTCATATTAACTTTTACCTTCCGTAACTCTTGTCGGCCTGTTCTTGAAAAATGAAGCAGGTCATCAATCAGGTTGCCCATTTGTCTTGAAGCATCCTTTACTGTAGCCAGATAATGCTGGGCTTTTTCAGGTAAATTATCCCTGAACCTATCATTTATTAATTCGACATAGCCATTGATATGCCTGAGCGGGGCCCGTAAATCGTGAGAAACAGAATATGAAAAAGCCTCCAGTTCCTTATTGGCAGATTCGAGTTGAGAGGTACGTTCTATGACCCTTTGTTCCAGAGTTTCATTTAATTTCTTTATTTCGGTAATATCAGTATTAAAACCATACCATGTAATGCTACCATCCGGCAAGCGTTCAGGTGTAGATTTAGAGTATATCCACTGGATTTCCCTACCCGGTATATGCACCCGGAATTCACAGGTAAAATAGCTCATATTCTCAGCGGAGTGCTCAATATCATGGATTACACGTGCAGCATCCTCGGGAAAAATTACCCGACTGATAGGAGTAAAATCGTCAATAACATCTTCCGGTGCACATCCAAAAATATTTCGAATCCCTTCTGAAGCAACGGGAACATAATAAGATCCATCTGGTCGTCGAGTGAATTGAAAGATCAAATCGGGCACATTGGCAGAGAGTTTTTTAAACTCAAGGTCTTTTTCCCTGATTTTTTCATCTTTCTTTTTCTGCTCCGTGATGTCATAGTTTACTCCCACCATCCTCACAGGATTACTGTTCTCATCTCGAAACACCTCTCCTTTTGCCTTACAATTCCGCACTGTTCCATCCGGCCATACTACCCGGAATTCGGTGTCATATTCCTTTTCACCTGTTAATGCCTTTTGGGTTTCATTGCGGGCAAACTCCCTGTCATCAGGGTGAAGTCCACTTAGCCATGCATCATAAGCACCGGTAAAGTCATCCTTCTTCAACCCATAGAGCGCATACATCTGGTCATCCCAGCTAATTAAGTTATTTTTAACATCCCAATCCCAAATTCCCACCTGCGCTGACCTGGTAGCGGTAGCAATCCGATCGTTGAGTTCCCTGATTTTTTCTTCAGCCTGTTTCCTTGAAGTAATATCCTGAAAAAATCCATATACCCGTCTATGCTGCATATCAGCTTTCCCGATCGTATGAACATTTCTATGATTGCCCCTGGCTGTTACGATTTCCAGGTCCAGGTTGAAGGGCTCACCTGTCTCAATGATCCGCTTCACAGCCTCTTCGATGAGTGGCTTTGATTTGGCAGAGTAGAAACTTATTCCATTATCAACATTAGGGTTGTAGTCAAAGTCAACTTCATGGATCCTGTAGACTTCATCCGTCCATGTTTGTTGCATCGTATCCATGTTAAACTCCCAGCCTCCAACCCTGCCAACGATTTCTGTTTCAGATAGCAATTCCTTACTCTTTTTCAGCTCCTCTTCTGCCAGTTTTCTCCTGGTGATATCCTCAATAATCCCCAGGTAATACAGAAACTTTCCTTCACTATCGTAGGTGGTATTCACTGTCAATGAGCCCCAGATCACCTGCCCATCCTTGCGGATGTAACGTTTTTCAGTTTTATAAACCGATATTTCATTATTGATTAGCTTTTGAATGGATATCAGATCCTTTTTCAGGTCATCAGGATGAGTAACATCCCTAAAAGTAAAGTCCCTTAGTTCAGATTCACTATATCCCATGATCTCACAGAAACGGGGATTTGCCTTTTTAAACTGGAATCCCAGGTCGGCAATCACCATTCCAAAGGGGCCATTTTCATATAATTTGTTAAACCTGAATTCACTCTCAAACAGCTGTTCTTCCTGTTGTTTTCGTGCAGTGATGTTTCTGTTGGTTGCGCGACGTCCCAGGTATTCTCCATTAATTCCAAGCATCGGGTTACAACTGTGACTGATCCAGCGCTGTTCACCTTCTTTTGTACGAATACGAAAGTCCAGCTGATGCGGTGTATCATCATATTCTTGAATATGGGCATGATTCCTGAACAATTCCTGATCCGCTTCGAAAACAATTTGTTGAATTAATTCAGGATGGCTGATAAATTCTTCGGGCGAATATCCTGTAACCCTTTGACAAGCAGGAGATACATAATGAATAAAGCCATCAGGCCTGACCCAGTATATCCAGTCATCTGAATTGTCAGAAACCAGGCGGTATTTTTCCTCGCTGGTGCGAAGGGCTATCTCAGCTTTCTTACGTTCGGTGACATCAATAGATAGTATGAAAACACCTTCCGGAACAGGTTGTATACTTAGGTCGAACCAGCCAGGGCTCCCATCCGGAAACACAAATTCATTTTCAAAATGCTTGAAAACTCTATTCCTGAGGGCCTTTTCTATAATTTTAAAAATTTCCGTTTCTTCAATTCCAGGCCACATATCCATGTACCTGTTACCAAGCAATTCAGCATTTGGCCTTCGATTGTGAATCTCTGCTGTCTGATTCAGATAGATATATCTCCAGTCATACCCAATGACCTGGCAACCTTCCAGCATTTGATCCAGTGCCTTCCTGGAACGTTCTTCACTTGCTTTTAATGCTTCATTCAATTGCAATTGTTCCATTTTCTGAAAAGTGATCAAGCTAATAAGCTGAGTCATATTCAGTAAAAAGTCCATGGCAATTTTTACTTTCTCCTTAGATACAACAGGTACATTTTTAAGTGCTTCCAGGTATTTCAGCTCATCAAATCCATGGGTTTTGGCCTGGCTTTTAAAAAACTCCAGATCTGGCTCATCAAAAAAGAACTGTCCTGAGAATAGATTCGCTATATGTTCACCGTTTATCACAATCGGGACTGCTACATCCACCAGGCCATTGTGGCATTTATAGAAATGGTATTTTTCATCCTTATTAAGTTCATTGGCCAAAACAGTATCACTAATTCTGCAATTCCGGGCTGTTTCGGGGTGAACCCTGTGAAATTGAGTGCAAATTTGCCGCCATCCTGACTTTGAAAGCACATTCCCTTTGAGATCAAGAATAGCTGTAACAAAGCCTGTGGATTGATTGAATCCTTCCAGCAGTTTATTTACTTCCTCAAAATCGATTAAGTTCAAAAGATTGATTCCCATAGGTCGCCAGTTTCAAGATTAACTTTAGGAAACGAAATGCGCATCCAGCTTTACCAATAGGTAAAACCTTCCGGAAGAGTTCTAATTCTTTATATCAGTCTTAATATTCATTGCCAAATCCCAAAATCTGATGTCAGATTACTGCATTCTTATTGGCAACACTAAAAAAATTTCATTCATTTTTCAATCCCCGGAGGTAATCTCTCGATTTATTCCTCCTCTAGTAAAGATAGAAAATTTATTTCAGCATCACTTGTCTTATTTTTTTCTAACCTTTTTCTTTTCTATGCAGAAGATTGCTTTTCCACTGATTTAAGAATAGTTAATAAACAGGTTTAAATAATAGAATTAGAATTATCATTCATAGCCATGCAGAAATTTAAGATTCTTATATTTGGTATTCATTTTCAACACCTACTATCGATTTATTGCCGAATTGTAACAGTTTTTCGATCCATCAAATGACAGTCTGTTCTTCCTCCTGGTTTCAAACATATATTCTCAATTTCTATACCTCTTTCGCATGAAAACCTCAATCATAATTGTATTTTTATTTCTTTCTGCATTTGCCAAAGGTCAATGGTATGAAGGTACATTGTTCTACAAAAATGGCACTTCTGAAAAAGGATTCATTAAGTATTTTGATAATGCTAGAAGAGATGAAATATTCTTCAAATCACCCGATGGAAAACGAAAAAATATTGATAGTAAAAAATTGAAAGAAATCCGGTTTATAAATGACCAGGCGATAACTATTACATATGTAAGGCTGAAGCCGGTTACACCAGGAGCTCCTCTTTTTGATTTTCTGACCGAATCATCCTATACCTGGTTTTCATTGTATTATAGGGGTGAATTTGATGTTGTTACCCAGGAGACAGGAATACTGAACCAATACATTCATCTTCCCGGAACTGATTCAGCCGTCAGGATAAAAATTGACTATCATGGAAGTGGTAACAAGCTTACATTAGATGCATTTCATAAGGCTGCCATTGAAATCTTTAAAGAAAAGTGCAGCGAGATGACCCGGGCTATTGAAGACAAAAAATTCCTGCCTAAAACCATTGATGAGTTAATCGAATATTACGAAAAGAATTGTGCAACAGTTACTGCCAGTCTTTAACCAGAATCTATGAAAGCAATAAAACAGATTGTAGGCAAATTCTATCTTTTTCTCTCTGCAATGGAACTCCAAACTTTATTTTCACAATGATTCAGTATAAAAAACACGACAGCAGGTTTCCCTGCTGTCTGGATGAATCAAATATAAAAATCACCAAATTATTGTTCTAGTGGGAAGAAGAATAGATTTGGCTTTACTTTTCATGCCTTTTTTACCGAATCGGAATAGGTTTGCGATTATTCAACTGCCTGATTGAGATTCATCATCTCCAATCCGCCATGCTCTCTCAGTCTATTCCAAAACACAAACACCGGGGCTTTTACGTCTGAATGGTTGGTCAGCATCCTTACAACGGGGTTTCATAGTGAGTTTTACATCCCAACATCCGGCATAATAATATTTTACCCAAACTACTTCATCTTTTGACCAGGCAGGAACCCCTTTTTCAAATTCCCAGAATATACCAAAATCATTCCCTAGTTCATCCTGTCCCCAATAGGTATACTTGACGGAGTCCCCAACATGAATCATTCCAGTCGGATTTTCAATCCAATCAGGAATATGTGCAGCCGGACCATCGCACACATCCTCAGGCCTCCAACCATCATCACAGCCTGTTGAATGGAACAAAAATCCGATACCTAGTAAATAGCTCAGAACAAACAGAAGAAATGTTTTCTTAATCATAGCAATACTATTTTGACAAATATGGAGAAACTGATAAATCCCGTCAATAGCCCAAACAGGTCATTTTAAGTCCAACCCCAATTTTAGCACACTTGAATTAAAAAGACCGTATCGCCCGTATAGCAACGCCGGTATTGGCCTTCGGACAGGATTCCTGTTCATATACATCGAACTGTTGGAAATAGGCCTGATCTTTATCGAATTCGGAGGAAGAATAATAGAAACAAGGTCCTAATCCTCCAATAACGGTTCGTTGAAGGTAGAGTTGATATAATTCATCTTTGGATGGTAAATACCAATCGCTATAACCATTGTGTACAAGATCATTACAGATGCGCGCCGCAATACCTTCATCACTGCATCCATTCACAATTTTGGTCGTATTGGCTTGCCCTGTGCCCATGGCAGTGGATGTACCCGGAATCGATGTTCCCTCACATCCCCAGGGTGCATTTTGGTAAGTGTCGGTGGATTGGACGATCAAGCCATGCTTCCCGGTATTATCCACATAGAATATGATTCCACCCTGGTAGGGCTGTCCAACAGCAATAATTGCGGTGGAAGCTTTGAAATTCAGGGTCCAACCATCCTGGTAAATGCCTGAACTATTAGAAAGCCTCGTTTGAATAGTGTAATCCATAGTTGCAGTATCACCAAAATTCTTAAGCCATTCTGAAGTATCCAATGCCAGTTCGAAATAGTACGGATTTGGAGAGTTCGGAAGCGTTAAAGGATAGTCCCTCATAAAGGTATTTTTTCCTTTGGTGAGGTTCGATACTTTTATATTCAGAATTACATTTTCACTTGCATCCATATCTGCATTGAAAAGCTGCAGTTTAAAATTCATTGAGCTGACAGTTTGCGGCAGTTTCTCAAATGTAAGAAGGTCATTCTGCGTCCATTTATAGCCATCCGGATGATTCGGATCCCATGTGAGGCTGATGGTTCCTTTACTGCCTCCAGCTGTTTTATAATAGGAGAACGACATCTCTGTTTTACCGGAAGGGAAAGTTGGCAAGCCCACTGTTTGCAAAGCACGCGACTCATTCACCCCTGTTGCTGCAGTAAGCATCAGGAATAAAGATTGGGCACATGCATCTTTCAGAAACCAGCTCCATTT
Source organism: Bacteroidales bacterium (assembly GCA_016707785.1). NCBI lineage: Bacteria > Pseudomonadati > Bacteroidota > Bacteroidia > Bacteroidales > Bacteroidales bacterium. The sequence goes on from JADJGZ010000060.1 coordinate 18,345, forward strand.
GCGGGAAGTATACATACAGCCCTCATCTGCTGTAGGAGGGTTTGTTCCTTTACTATCGTGTATGATCAGGTCAGTTTCATCATATCCGTTCAGGTTGAGGTAAGTCCGGTAGCCGACAACCAGCACAGCATGAGCATGATTGGGCATATAAAGGACAACCGGCCTTTTTTCATCCAGCCTTTCGATGATTGCATTCAGCAGGTTATTCTTATTAAAATAACTTTCAGTAAGTGCACCGGCCCCATTACTGTATAAATGGAATTTTTTATCCAGAACTTTCATAAAATTATAGATACCGATTCCATCATCAATACCCAGGCCGATGGCTTTAAGGTAGTGGTAAACCTCAGTTTCAGCTTCACGATCGGCATAAGGGCTGTATGCTTTGGTCAGCATAGTAACATCAGTAGCCCAGCAGCTACCTCCTATCTGTTCATAAAATGGCATCGGAATGAGTACCGTTTTATCCACAAACTCACGAGGAGTTCCCCATTCAACAATCCACCTCTTATAATTACCATCACTTTTCAGGTGTTTCAGATGCTGGTAACTGGCTACTTTCACACCTCCGGATATGCTATCATAAGCAAAATCCATTGCTGTTCCTTCAATTTTAGTTTGGTCGTAGTTAAACACTCCAACGAAACTGGATTTCAAGCCTGCAGGACAAGGAAATGATAAATTCATTAAAGTGCCGGTCTCAATACCTGAAAGTTCGTATACATTCCGCTTTGTTTGATTAAAATACTGATCATTCCCAATTTTGCTGAATGTAATGCTTACATCCCCTGACAAGGAACCAGAAGGAATATTCACAGAGGCCCCATCTTTTAGTTCAAGTGTACCTCCTGCCTGGCCGATGATCCCAGAGGTAGTTTCAATAACATTTTCCTCGGGGTCAGTAGGTTCAGGGGTTGCATCGTCCTTTTTGCAACCATTGGAGAGAATGAGAATTAAGCCCAGAATGATCAGGAAGCCGAAGCCAGCAAACAGATGGTTTTTCATGTCAGATGAATTTAACAGATTGGAATGAAATCAAAATTTTGAATTGAGATTAGCAATTCAAAGCAAAATTGACATGATAAGATGGACACTGCAATAGCCTGAACAGGTCATTTTTTGTTAAGGGGCTAAGTGGAGGAATGATGATTGAAGATTAACGAATGAAGAATTATGAAGTCAGACACTTCTAAAATCAAAAATCCCTGCCTGACTAAATCATGCAGGCAGGGTTGATCCCAATTCTTAAATCATGGGGATTAACGAATGAAGAATTATTAAGTTGAACCCTGAGAGTAGAATGCCGATGCTTCAGACAAGCTTTTCTTTAAGCGCCTTTGCAACAGCCTGGGCTTTTGAGTGCACCTGGAGTTTTTCATAGATATTCTTGATATGGTTCCGAACCGTTTGCTGGCTGATGAACAGCTTCTCAGCAATCCTTTCAGTAGACATCCCTTCAGTGATCAATCCAAGGATTTCCTTTTCCCTGGGAGTGAGTTCCGATTGGCCGGGATTGCGGGGGCCGGGATTAAAACTGGATAGTACAAGCCGGGCTACCATTGGTGTAAGTGCGGCTCCCCCTTCATAAACATTAAGAATGGCTTCCAGTATTTTTGCCGGAGGCGTCTTTTTCAGGATGTAACCATCCGCACCACTTTTAATAGCAGTAAGAATGTGATATTCATCTTCCAGGATAGTGAGCATAATGATCTTCTGATCATATGACTTCGCCTTAAACAGTGAGATTGCTTCCAATCCCGATTTTCCCGGCAAATTAATATCAAGTAAAAGAACATCAACACTTTGCATATTCAGAGCCTCTTCTACCGACGAGCAAGCCCAGCTCACTTTATAATCAGTAAAAGAAGAGATCAGGAAGCCAAGGCTTTGCCTGAATTCTGCATGATCTTCAACTATTCCTACCTTAATTTCCATCGTCTTGATTTTTACGCAATTTAGGACTGTTGAAAAGACTTCCTATGACCTGTTTAAGTCATATTTTAAATTTCAAAGAAACCTGAATTCCCCTTTGCAGTGAAATAATTTTCAACTCAATACCTGATTCTTCCGCCCTTTTTTTCATATTGACAAGCCCATTCCCATGAGCAACGCGGTTATGAGAAGAAGACATGTTCTGAATTTCAAATCCGCAGCCATCATCACTCAGGCTGATTTCACAAACCCTGTCTCTGCATCCCGCAGTCAAAACAACATTTTTTGCACCCGAATGCTTTATAGTATTATGCAATGCTTCCTTCAAGATGAGATAAGAATCATTCCTGATATTTTCAGGTAAGCGAATGGCTTCTTCCGGCATCTTTACATCTGGATGGAAGGAAATCCCATTATCATTCAATAATTCCATCATATCATTGACTGTTTTTACCAGAAGGCTTTGCAATGAATCATTCCTTGGAGAGGTCATCCAAATAATATCTGAAATGGATTGCAGGGCGTTGCCTGTTAGACTGGTAATTTTTTTGGTCAATCGTCCGGTATCGTTTTGGGAAGGTTCCAGCATTCCTTCAAGTGTACTCGAATAGATAGAGATACTTCCCAGGGTGGAAGCGAGGTCATCATGCAGATCACGTGATAATTTCTCCCTCAGTTCCCTTTTCTCTTTGAGCGAACGACGTTTCAACACAAATTGAACAAAGTAAAGGTGAAGGATCAGTAATAAACCCATCGCGATGATTGGGCTTATAAAGAACTTATAAGAAAATGCTTCAAAAAGAAAGAAGCTGTTTACCAGGATAAATACCATAAAAATCGCAACTACTGACAAGAACTTTATCCAGTTCAACCGATCTGAGATCTTCCGGGTTCCAATAGCATAGGCTAAAAGGAGGCACATTACAACGATAAACTTCAGGATTTCAGGCCTTCGTTCCTTATCAATGATGAGTCGTAATAAGGCTTTCCTGTAATCTGAAAGCAAGGCTTTGAAACCCTCTTCTTCAAACACTTTATAGGACTCCCCGACTTTCAGGTTTTTAATTACAAGGGTATCGGCTGAACACGGGAATTTGATTTTTGCATAAAGTTGGCCAGAAGCAATGGCTCCAAATATCAGGGTTTTGTCGGAAGCGGAACAATACCCGTTTCCTGCGGTAACTTCCCTGTATCCTAATAAAGAATCTCTTATGCCAGGCAGCTTTGATTTAAGGTATAACCAGACTTTAGCTCCAACGGCATCACGGTTTGAACGGCTTCCTGACAAATTAAAACTCACCGACTGAGATTGTTCCGAGATATTCAGAAACAGTGTACTATTCCCTTTCACATAATTGGCGGCATACAAATCAGGATCGCCATCATTATCAAGATCTCCAACAGCACAGCCGGTTCCATAGCCACTCAGTTCTGCGCCAAAGAGAGCTGTTACATTTTCAAAACCCTTTCCGTTAAGATTCCGGTAAAGCACATTATCCCCCACATTGGTAATATAGAGATCCTGGAAACCATCCAGGTCAAAATCAGCAAATACGGCTCCGTTCGTGTAAAGAACTTCCGATGGCAGGAAATCTACGGAACGATCAGTGAATCCACCTTTTCCATCATTCAGGAACAGGTTATTGGGAGAATTCCGATTACCGATGAAAAGATCGGGAAATGCATCATTATTGACATCGGCAAATACAACCGCATTGCTTTTAGCGGGTACTACTTTGGAAATATCAGTGCTTTGGGAAATATCCTTAAACTTCAACTGTCCTTTTGAAGTTTCATTGAGATATAATCGATTACCCGGATACCAGAAGGAGACACAAAGATCGGGGTAGCCATCATTATTAATATCAGCAAAAGAGGCACACATTCCACCTCCCTGGCTTTCCAATCCTGCTTCCCTGGTTACATCCTTAAAATGAGCTGTTCCATCATTCAATAACAAATGGTTCGAACCTTCCTCGCTGGTAAGGAAAATATCCAGGTCGCCATCCAGGTCAACATCCGCCATGGCACTGGCATTAGACCTTTGATAAAATTCGCATGCACGGTCCTTTTGGGTGGAAACATTTCTAAAAAAGCCTTCTCCCTCATTCAATAACAATTTGTTTTTAATGTTGAGGTAATTCAGATAGATATCCTGATCTCCATCATTATCAATATCAGCAGAATTCACCCCAATTTTTAACTCTGTCAGGGATTGTTCATTCCCCGGCTGGTTGGATCCTGTAGCCCTTCTTTTTTCACCCTCTTCGAAAAACCGGCTACCTGTTTTTTTATTATCATTTCCCTCCAGATGGTTGATATAAAGCCGATTGACATTAGAAATACAAACAGCGTACACATCCTTTTTCCTATCTCCATTGAAATCAGCAATGGCGACTCCATACTCATTGTCTGAACTAACATTATAAACCAGGAGCTTCTGTGCTGAAAATCCTTTACCATCATGAATATAAGCCGGGAAGTTGGTGTTTCCCCTATAAAGTATCCGGCCATTCGAACCCGTCACCCATATTTCTCCATTTTCTGATTCTGAAATACTTTCAAAATTTTCATTGCAGTTAGAAGGCAACTGACGAAGTTGGCCATTCTTAAATTCAAGTATTATTCCATCAATACCAGCAAGAATTATATCACCTGACGCTGTAAGCAGTATCTTCCTTGCATGTTTAATGCGTTTATCTTCAACCAGGACTTCCGGAACGGTATTTCTCAACCGGATGATTTTATTTTCCAGCAATAAACAGCCCTCATCACTATTTCTGAAGGAGAAATCCCTTACGACTTCTCCGGGATAGTATTGTTTATAGCTACCCTTTTGATACAAGTATAATTCACCTGCAAAACTTAATGCCCAGCATTTGGATTCATCTTCACCATAAATCTTTTCTATGCTGTTTCTGGTTGGAGTGGGTGCCAAATGCCCGAAAACTCCATTTTTATAATAAGCTACCTCAGAGGTGCAGCAGAATAAACCAAAATCCTTATCGTGGAAATGTATATAACTAATGACATTAGTAAATGGAGATGGAATATTTTCAAGAATGCCATCATGATAATGGTAGAGCAATGATGTGTAGGTTTCCTGACTGATACTGAACCATATATCATCTTTTGAAACCGGGTAAAACCTGAATATCTTACCATTTACAGGGAAATTTAATTTCTGCAAATCAGTACTATCCCATCTATATATTTTATCGGTTAAAAAAAAACAATTTTTCTGATCATCAACAAAACACTGTTGAATATCTGCTTTGGTACCTGAATTGATTTTTTTGAAGCCTTGAGAATAGGTCTTATTTGACAATATAAACAGACAACAAACAAATAGTAACAAACCCCTGCTCAAAACAGTTGCACCCATTGAAGATGAAAATACAAGAAATCTAATTCGCATTTCTCAGGACTCTTATAATAACAATATTGTCAAAACGAATAACCTGGTTGCCATCCTCAAATGTATAAATATTGACTCAAAGAGAAATGAAAGATTCTTATATTTGGTATTCATTTTCAACACTTACTATCGATTTTCAATCATAATAATCAAATATCCTCGAATTCTATACCTCCTTCGCATGAAAACCTCATTCATAATTGTATTTTTATTTCTTTCTGCATTTGCCAAAGCCCAATGGTATGAAGGTAGTGTGCTGTATTTAGACGGCACCATAGAGAAAGGCTATATAAAATATTTTGAGGACGCCAGGAAAAGTGATGTTAATTTCAAATCTATTCCTGGAGAGAAAAGTAAGAATATTAAAAGTGAACAACTAAAAGAAATCCGGTTCATAAACGATAAAGGTGAAAACATCACCTATTTAAAATTACAACCGACATCTCATTATTCAAATATCAAAAACTCTTATATGGATCAATCCAAGACATGGTTTTCACTTTACTATCGAGGTGAATTTGATGTTGTGTGCCAGAAATCAAATATTTTGAACTATTACATACATATGCCAGGTAATGACAGTGCAATTCATATTCATATGGTCAATAAAGGATGGTATTTCAGGAATCAATTCCGGAAGCATGCAGAACAATTCTTTCAAGAAGCAGCTAAAGTAATTTTCAAATATAAGTGCAGTACAATGTCAAAAGATATTCAGGATAAGACCTTCCTACCTCTAACCATTGATGAACTGATTGAATATTACGAAAAGAATTGTGCAACAATAACCACCTGTCTTTAACAAACTTCTGTCAAGAGCCGGGTAAACGTGGAAAATACTTATTTTGGAGATCCAAAATAAATAGACAAGAACATGACTAGGATTAAAATATGTTGCATTGGTTCCGTCTCAGAAGCCAGGATGGCCATCGCTCTGGGCGCAAATGCCCTTGGGCTTGTCGGTAAAATGCCCAGCGGACCAGGAGTGATCCCCGATGAAACTATTGCTGGCATTGCCAGGGTTATTCCGCCCGGACTCTCCTCCTTTCTTCTCACAAGTGAAACAAATGCAGAAGCTGTGATTGCTCATCATCGCAGGACCCATACAAATACTATTCAGTTGGTTGACACCCTCTCTTTTGGGGAATACCCGTTGCTGAAAGAGGAAATGCCAGCAATCAGGATTGTGCAGGTAATTCATGTGTTGAATGAGCAATCTGTTGAAGATGCACTACTTATGACTCAGCATGTGGATGCCCTTCTGCTGGATAGCGGCAATCCATTCCTGGCAATTAAGGAATTGGGAGGAACAGGAAGGGTGCATAACTGGTTATTAAGCAGGGAAATCGTAAAACAATCGCCTATCCCTGTATTTCTTGCAGGAGGGCTGAATGCTGATAATGTCAGAGAAGCCATTGACATTGTTCAACCTTTTGGGGTAGATGTGTGCAGTGGTGTCAGAACCAATGGAATGCTGGATGAATTAAAACTTGAAGCTTTTATTAAAGCAGCCGGCTTGTGAAGAAGGAGTAATAGGATGATCTCAGGCTAAACTCCTGATCGAATTATATACATAAAAGACATATCAAAAAAATCAGGCTGTTTCAAAAGCATCATTTACTTTTGAAACAGCCTATTCATGCTGATAGTTTAAGAAACTACCGGTTTACTTTTTGGCAACCTTTGCTTTCTCCATGATGACAGCATAGGAATATCCGGCACCAAAATCTTTATTGAGGGTAATGGGTCCTTCAACCACAACAAAATCACCCACACTGGCTTCATCAGGTGTAGTAACGGTAAGGTCGTACTCACCACCAAAACTGGTTCCATCCTGGATATGCAGCCAGTTACTGCCCATAATCTGTGTATTCACCTTCACAACCTGTCCGCTAACCTTAATGGTTTTGCCGGAGAAAGAATTTCTCTTTTCAAGGAGTTGTGCAATGGTAGTTCCACCCTCTACAGGTTCAATTTTAACAGTTACCTGTTCGGGAGCTGCTTTCTGAGAACCGGGGGAAACGGCTGGCTTTCCATTGGACATTGCTATGGGTTGATCGCTGAATGTCTGTACAAAGAAGATCTTTTCAAAAGTTCTTTTCAATTCCTTGGATGTGAAGTTATCCATCTGCATATCTTGCACATAATAGTAAGTCCCGCCCTTTTTGACTTCCTGTTTGGTAATAGCAATCCATAATTCCTGATCATTCTCAGTGCCCCTCAGGTAAGTGTAGTTGCCTGTTTGGAGGACTTCCTCCACCTCTATCTTATGGGTTCCGGGGGCAAGCGCCACTTCATCACCCTTATTTTTAGATTTACATGATACCATGACCATAAGGATTCCTATGACCAGGAGAGTAATCGTTGTATTTAATTTCATATGATTTATTGATTTATATTGGACGACAAAGATATTTATAAATCTCAATGTATGTATAGATACAATAAGAAGTTAAGAAATGGGATTATAAAGAGCCATATTTCCTGCAAAAAGGTAAGTTTGTTGAGATCTTAAGAATTCAGTAGTATGGAATGGTTGAATGACTTGCTTTGGAAGGAATCTGTTGCCCAAACCATTATCCTTTACAGTTTTGTAATTGCAATAGGAGTCGCCCTGGGAAAAGTAAAATTTTACAATATCTCCCTCGGGATCACTTTTGTGTTGTTTGCAGGGATTGCTGCCGGACATTTTGGGTTTTCCGTGAATCATGAAATTCTTGATTTTGCAAAGGATTTTGGGTTAATCCTTTTTGTTTTTTCGATAGGCTTACAGGTCGGGCCCGGGTTTTTCTCTTCCTTCCGCAAAGGGGGATTCACGCTGAATATACTGGCAATGGCAGTTATATTCCTTGGTGTAGCCGTTACCATTGTGTTGCATTATCTCACAGGAATCTCCATGCCAATGATGGTAGGCATACTTTCCGGTGCTGTTACCAATACGCCGGGCCTGGGTGCCGCTCAGCAAGCGCTTAAGGATGTTTCATCCACCGGGATTGCAGGAGAATTCCCGAATATCGGCCTGGGATATGCGGTTGCTTATCCTTTTGGTGTTGTTGGAATCATACTTACCATGCTGATAATCCGGAAGGTTTCACATGCTGATGTGGCAGCTGAAATAGAGCAGTATAACAAGGATCAGTTTCCGGAAGAATCGGCACCGGAGAAGGTAAGCATTGTGGTTACCAATGAAATGATTTCCGGTAAAAAAGTTGCAGAGCTTAAACCTTTACTAGCCAACGACACCGTAGTTTCACGAATTTTCAGGGAAGGTGAAGTACAATCCGCACAATCCGAATCCACCTTACTACTGAATGACATCATACTGATGGTCGCAAAAAAAGGTGATATCCCAACACTTATAAAGCTTTTTGGAAAAAAAAGTGAGTTGGACCTTTCCAGTCAGCCTGGCAGACTCATGTCAAAGCAGGTCCTGGCAACCAACCCTTCCATTTCCGGCCGATCACTTGAATCCCTCAAACTGAGGACCCGCTTTGGGATCAATATTACCAGGATTTACAGGTCAGGCATTGAGTTGGTAGCCTCTCCCCGATTGAAGCTTCAGTTGGGCGATAAACTGACTATCGTAGGTGAAGAAAGCTCTATTGAAAGTGCGGCCCGGGTACTTGGGAATTCTTTGAAACGATTAAATGAGCCTAATCTTTTCCCGATATTTATTGGAATCCTGCTTGGAGTATTGATCGGGAGCATCCCTTTTGCAGTCCCGGGAATTCCTACACCCATAAAGCTTGGACTTGCAGGCGGACCTTTAATTGTAGCTATATTCCTTAGCAAATTCGGATATAAACTCTCCCTCACCTCCTACACCACACCCAGTGCCAACCTGATGCTAAGAGAAGTAGGGATCGTACTTTTTCTTGCCAGTGTCGGGATAAAAGCCGGGGAGAAATTCATCCCGACCTTACTTTCAGGCGATGGATTCATCTGGATGGGTTATGGAGCCGTCATCACCCTGCTCCCTATTCTAATCGTTGGACTGATTGCCAAAATGATCTTGAAAAAAGATTTCTTTGAAGTCTGCGGACTTGTTTCAGGCAGTATGACTGATCCTCCGGCCCTTGCTTTTGCCAATTCCATTACACAATCGGAAACCCCGGCAGTTGCCTATGCCACTGTTTATCCGCTTGTGATGTTCCTTAGAATCATATCTGCACAGCTCCTGGTTATGGCCTTTTCATAGAGAGTCTGATTTAAACAAATCCATTGAGGTTTGTGTTATGCTTTCAGACCTAAGCATTATTTAAACATTTGAATTTATATTTAATCAAGTACTTCATCCACTGATCGAAGCAAAATACTATGAAAGCATTTGAAAAGAGCATTGAAAAATTCATTCTTTACAGCCGATGGCTGCAAGCACCTATATATCTTGGGCTCATTATTGCATCAGTAGCCTATTCAATTCATTTCATTATTGAACTGATTGGAGTAATTGCTGCATTTGATACCTATAACCAAACTACCTTCATGATGGCTATTTTGGGTTTGATAGACATATCAATGGTGATAAATCTTTTGTTTGTAGTCATTATCGGAGGATACTGGACCTTTGTGAGCAAAATTGAACTCTCGAAAGATGAAGATGAGCTGGACTACCTGGGTAAAATGACTGCAAGTGGTCTTAAAATTAAGCTTATCGTATCATTGGTCAGTATTTCCGGGGTGCATTTGCTCGAGACTTTCATCAACATCAAGAACTTTACCACTGAACAAGTCATTTTAAAAATCTCCATCCATCTTGTGTTCATCGTTTCGGCATTACTGCTGGCCTGGACGGATAAAATTCAGAAGGCGCATTAATTCCAAAAATGTTGTGAATTGCTTTTAGATTGCACTTTTGATTGACTAAGCAAATGTCTCATTGTTGAATGTCGGATGTCGGATGTCGGATGTCGGATGTCGGATGTCGGATGTCGGATGTGGAATGTTGAATGTCGAAGGCTTCTTCTGTAAATTGATCAAACTCAAATTTTTTCTAACCAAATCGCCTTGTCTACCCTTCGACTAAACTCAGTGTGACATCAAAAACTCATTCTTCCTCTCTCCCATTCTCTCCCTCTCCCATTCTCTTCCTCTCCCATTTCCTTTCTCCCCATCCCCCATCTCCTATCTCCCTTCTCTCAATTTTCAAATTGACTAATTCCCTCATCTCCAAGCCAAAGGCTTCCCTTCGGGAAATTGTCAAATTGTCGAATCGTCGAATCGTCGAGCCATAGGCTTCCCTTCGGGAAATTGATCAATACTCAAATTTTTTCTAACCAAATCGCCTTGTCTACCCTTCGACTAAGCTCAGTGTGACATCAAAATCTCATTCTTCCCCTCTCCCATTCACCCCCTCTCCCATTCACCCCATTTCCTTTTCTCCACATCTCCTATTCTCCTAATCTCCTAATCTCCTAATTTTCAAATTTTCAAATTTTCAAATTGTAATCCCCTACTCCACCCAATCAGCAATAAACAGGTTTGTATACCTGGTTCCACCATTATTCCTGTTCGAAGAAAAAATCAGCTTTTTCCCATCGTAGGAGAACATAGGGAATGCATCAAATACAGGATCAAAAGTGATTTGCTCTAAACCACTTCCATCAAGGTTTACCATGAACAGGTTGAAATTGAATCCATGACTACCGGCATGATTGGAACTAAACAGGATTTTCTTTCCGGATGGATGGAAGAAAGGAGCCCAGTTAGCCTTTCCTAAATGCGTAATTTGCGTCAATTCAGATCCATCCACCTTACAGGTGTATATTTCCATATTTGTTGGAGCAACCAGCCCTTCTGATAGCAGCTGCTTGTATTCGCTGATCTCTTCAGTAGTTTTAGGCCGGGATGAACGGAAAACAAGCTTCTTCCCATCGGGTGAAAAGAAAGCGCCACCATCATACCCCAATTCAAAAGTAACCTGCTTTACATTGCTTCCATCAATATTACATACATACAATTCAAGGTCCCCGGAACGATCGGAAGTGAAAACAATTTTATCACCCTGTGCCGAAACAGTTGCTTCTGCATCATATCCCGGGGCTGATACCAGGGTATCAATCAATTCTCCTTTTAAATTGGCTACATAGATATCAAAGTCGTTATACAGAGGCCAAAGATATTTCCCATCGGCTCTGCGCTGGGGTTCCGGCGGACAAGCATCACCTCCTGAGCGGGTTGAAGCATATAAAATAGACTGGTCACCCGGCATGAAGTAGGAACAGGTTGTTCTACCAACTCCATTGCTGATAAGCTGAGGAATATGGTCCTTCATATGTCCTTCGCTGAAAGGAAAACAATAAATCTGATCACAAAAGGCCTTCCATTCAGGATTTTTTGCCTGGAAAGTGATCTTTGTATCATCGAAACTGAAATATGCTTCGGCATAATCACCTCCTTGTGTGAGTTGCCGGATATTTTTTAAATGTTTTTCACTGGCATAGTGAACCGTAGTATCAGCCTTTAAAGTTGCAGCACCGTGTGGATGGCCGTGACTGAAAGATGTTAAGGGGGAAAAAGAAACAAGTGTAAGAGAGCAGATCAGATTGAAAAGAGCAGAGAAGCGAAGTCGATTCATTGAAGTTTGAAGTATTAAAGAAGAATGAGATTTAATTGATTATTAACTTTTATACCATAAATGAACAAAAAACGACTATAAAAAGTTTACAAAGCAATCAATTCTCCAACTCCGGGATTTTTTTTGACCATTGAGCTCTTCCAAATAATGGTCATGATAAATTAAAACCACTGGAGTTAAGCACCTAATAAACATTACTTTTCGGGTTATGAGTTGCACTACTATTGAAGAAGTTATCGCAGAATTAGATAAGATTATAAAACAGTCGGTATTTGATAATGACACCTATGGGATTTTTGCATATATCTATCGCAGAACCACCGCTGAAATAAGAGATAATATTGTAAAAGGGGTGTTCAATGACAACCGTCGGATGGAGGAATTTGATGTAGTTTTTGCAAACTTCTACCTGGAAGCTTATCAGAATTTCAGGATGAACAGGTTATGCAGTAAATGCTGGAATATTGCCTTCTCAGCCAGGCATGATCAGCTTAGTATTGTCCAGCATATTATGCTGGGAATGAATGCACATATAAACCTGGACCTTGGGGTTACAGCGGGCATGGTGATGAATGGGCAGGACCTGGAAGATATCAAAGAAGATTTCATGAAAGTGAATGATATCCTTGCATCTATTGTTGATGAATTACAACACAATTTGGGTAAAGTGTCGCGTGCTATGTTTCTGCTTGACTGGTTCGGGAAACGGCACGATGAAAATATTATCAATTTCAGTATGGCTGAAGCCAGGAAACAATCGTGGAGAACTGCCCAGGCAATAGCCCTCACGGAAGGAACAATGAGGATCAATGCTATCAGGGAGGTGGATGAATTAACATCGATCCTGGCCCATCAAATCCGGGTTCCGTCGTCCCGGTTTTTGAGATTCCTGTTACGTCTTGTTCGCAGATTTGAAGTAAAGGATACCCGGCTTGTCCTTCAAGGTATTCAATCCTGAAGTAACAACTCAGTTTCATTCTATTCCGAAGCGGAATAGGTTTGCGATCCACCAACCGGAGGAGAAATACAACACTCGGTATAACTCATTCTAATCAGCTTTGCATTTGCAAACCTGCCAAGAATGAGTATAAATAAATACCCTCAATTCCTGTGGGTTACTCTCTGTAATTCAATTCCCGGATTCAAGGATATGCTTGAAGGAGAGCATTATAAGAGCTATCCTTTCAGGCGATTTTACCCCTTTTGATTGCTATTAAACCTATCTGGTTGATGAATCGGGAAAATAAAAAAGTTACTATTTTACTATGAGGCAATAAATGAATAAATGTTTCTGAATTACTGCTCGTATTCTACCATTTCTCCAGGGAACTCTTTTCAATTTAACTCATTTATTCCAACTCTATGAAAAAGGCCATTATCCTTTGCACATTATTCCTGGCAGCCATCATTAGCTTAATCCCCGCAGAATTATCTATTCAAATTTCCTCAAAGGTATTTACCGGACAACCATTTGGTATGGAATCCACCATTGGCCATGGAGTCGCCATTTTATTGATTTTATCAGCCGGCTATTCAATTGCCAAAAACTTCATGTTAAATAAAGACGAACAGGAAAGTCACGACGGAATGAACAATTAATCCATTGCCTGAAATCCATCTCTTACTTTCTCAGGCCATTTCTTCCGTATTCAGGAAAAAATTTACTCTATACTCAATCGCAACGAATTTGCCCCAAAGGGGAGCCTTTGGTTCAAAGCAAGATTCTTGCAGATAGAGTTATGCCGGGGCGCACAAGTATCCTCCGCCAGCCGGCGGATCGCAAAATGATTCATCAACGGTATAATTGCTTATTGACGCCGCACAGACGCGGAATATCCTGATTGTGACTGAACTAATTAAATCAGATCAAAATCCTCTCTGCCCATTGCGGATTATGCAATTCAAAAATCACCAGGCTTAATTCCGGTCCATCATGTGAGGCACTGAAGGCGTTTGTCCTTCCAAACAGCTGTTGCCATTTTCCAGTGATACGGGCAGATTCATGCACATGACCATGCAGTGTGATAAATGGTTGCCTTTCTTCAATAAAACGCTGGATAGCAATACTTCCGACATGAACATCCAGGGGAACATGATCCACAGACTTTCCATCCAGGTCAGCCCTGTCAAGATCGCATTGATAGGGAGGGGAATGAAAGAGTAAAACGCTGTATGTCAGATCGTCGCCTTCAACTAATGCAGATAAGTCTTTTGCTATGGTATCCCATTCAGGGTCACCATCGGCGGGTCCGGTTCTGAGTCCTTCAATGGGTGAAAGACATCCCGGATCGACATACCTGGATACGTCATATTTCTCCCAATCTTTAAGTCGGAAAGGTGTAGGCGGGACATAAGCATATCCATAGAACCTGTATTTCCCAATCACCTTGCATTTCATATTCAGATCAGTCCATAAACCCTCTTTCTCACCTTCAGCAATTGGACCCCATTGATCTTTACGGTCGTCATTGCCAGGGATGAGGTAAATATCGGGGTAAGCACAATCCATTTGCTGCTTGAGTTTCCTGAACTTTGGAAGCAGGAAATCTTTACCAAAATCGGTCATTTGCTGAAAACCTTCTCTTCCAACGATACTTTTATGAGGGAGGAGATCTCCCCCCAGGAAAACAAAGTCTGGCTTTTCAAGCCTGATTTTGCGGGTAAGGGTTTCAAACCTGCTCATACTGCCATGAAGGTCGCTGACAAAGAAGCATTTATTCATGGTTTGTTTCTTGAGAACACTTATCCATTTTAAGAATCAGCAGAGTTAGTTCAAATTGCAAATTGAGGTGTTAAAAAGATCTGACAGGGATACCAAATTTAATAATTTAAATATGTTATTTACACCTGGCCGACTGAGTAAATATTCATTCAAATTTTAAACACGCCCTCAGTCAGGCGGTCTCTGCCCCAATGGGAGTCTTTGAATCATTTTACTTTTTTCATTTTGCTATTTTCATTTTGCATTTTTCATTTTGCATTTTCATTTTGCTTTTTTACTTTTTCATTTTGCTCTTTCTTACAATTTTTTGCATTTTACTTTTTGCATTTTGCATTTTTCATTTTACATTTTGCATCTTGCTATTTGACTTAATTAATCTTTTCCAACGCCCTTTTCCTTCCATTCCGCCAAAACAGTATCTTTGCTAAACTAAAAATATTCAGGATGATCAGGACACCCGAAAATGAGAACAGGATAGTAGTGGGCATAAGCCATGGTGATATCAATAGCATAAGTTATGAAGTGATTATTAAAAGTTGTCTTGACCAACGCATACTGGAACTTTTCACACCTGTCGTTTACGGGCTCTCCAAGGTTGCATCCTACCACAGAAAACTACTGAATATCCCTGATTTCAGCTTCAATGTGATCCATCGTGCCGACCAGGCAAATATCAAGCGTCCTAACCTGCTGAATATGCATGATAAGGATGTGAAAATCGATTTGGGAGAATCGACTCCAATTGCCGGTGAGTTGGCCTTATTGTCGCTGAATATGGCCATAGAAGACCTGAAAAAAGGGGCGATTGATGTCCTGGTAACAGCTCCCGTGAATAAAAACAATATTCAATCTGTCTCAAACGAACCATTTACCGGACACACAGGATACCTGGCACAGAAAATGGGAGCAAATGAGCCTTTGATGCTGATGGTATCCAATAACCTCAGAATAGGACTGGTAACCGGACATATTCCACTTTCTGAAGTAACACAGGCGATAAGCACTGAACTTATCCTGAAGAAAATTGCCCTGATGGAAGCCTCCCTGATAAAGGATTTTGCCATTCGCAAACCCAGGATCGCTATACTTGGGTTAAACCCGCATGCTGGTGACCAGGGGCTACTTGGTACCCAGGAGCAGGACATCCTTCAACCGGCCATCAATAAAGCAATAAACAGCGGATCACTGGTGTTTGGACCATATCCGGCTGATGGGTTCTTTGCTGCTCATCAATATAAAGAATTTGATGGAGTACTGGCAATGTATCACGACCAGGGACTCATTCCTTTTAAGACGCTTGCTTTTGAAAATGGAGTAAACTATACGGCAGGCCTGCCATTCATCAGGACTTCCCCTGACCATGGTACGGCTTATGACATTGCGGGTAAGGATAAAGCATCAGCAGATTCAATGCGGGCAGCTATTTACCTTGCATGTGACATTTTCAACAACCGGCTGATGTGGGATGAAATTACTAAGAACCCCCTGGCAATAGGGAAAATGGAAAAGGAGAATTAAACTTCTTTTCTTTCACTATCAAATTTTTATAATGGATATAGGACATCCAATTACTGAAGTACTCAGCAGTGTTAAAGGCAGTTTTATCCAGCGCGCCAGTGATGGGTCTGTGATTACTGAGCTCCTGACGGATAGCCGTCGGCTGGTATCGCCCGAAGGATGCCTTTTCTTTGCCCTGACCAGTAAAAGGAATGATGGGCATCGGTTCATTGAAGACCTTTATAATAAGGGTGTTAGAAATTTTGTAGTCGAACGGGAGCCGGAAAATCTTCTTTTGCTGTATGAAGCCAACATCATCCTGGTAAAGGATTCACTGAAAGCATTGCAGTTATTAGCTACTTATCACCGTAAAAAGTTCAATTGCGAAGTAATTGGTATTACCGGCAGTAACGGAAAGACGATCGTTAAGGAGTGGCTTTATCAACTGATGTATGAAGATAAAAGCATTGTCAGAAGTCCTAAAAGTTTTAATTCCCAGATCGGTGTACCATTGTCGGTCTGGCAGATGAATGATAGCCATGAGTTAGCTATTTTCGAAGCCGGAATCTCGGAACCTGATGAGATGGATAGCCTCCAGCCAATCATTTCACCTACCATTGGGATATTCACAAACCTTGGTCATGCACATGATGAGAATTTCATTAACCGTAATCAGAAAGCAGGCGAGAAACTCAAACTGTTTACCAAGGTAGAAATGCTCATCTATAGCCTGGATCAGAAAGAGATTCAGGAAGGCATCCTGAAATCAGGTATTTTAAAAAATATCAGGACTTTCACCTGGAGCAGGAACGAAAAAGCCGACCTCTCTATTAAGTCGGTTGCTCATTCTACTCATTCCACCACAATTTCTGCACTTTATCACTCCAGGTTCCTGGAAATCACCATACCATTCATTGATGAAGCTTCTGTGGAAAATGCAATCCATTGCTGGGCTACTCTCCTGTTACTTGAATACGAACAGGAGGTTATTGCCCGCAGGATGAGGCTCTTGCAGACTGTTGCAATGCGGCTTGAAATGAAGGAAGGCATTAATAATTGCACCATCATCAATGATAGTTATAATAGTGACATTGATTCACTTGCCATCGCCCTTGATTTCCTTAATCAACAGAAACAGCACAGGAAAAAGACAGTAATTCTTTCAGATATCCTTCAGAGTGGCCGCAGCGATAATTACCTGTACCAGGAAATCGCCCAGCTGCTGGACATGAAGAATATTGACCGGATCATCGGCATTGGGAAGGCCATTGGGAAACAAACTTCTCATTTCAACATGGAGAAATTGTTCTTCCCTTCAACCGCTGATTTTATCGCAAAGTTTCCGCTTTCATCCTTCCAGAGTGAATCAATTCTTCTGAAGGGAGCTCGTATTTTTGAGTTTGAACAGATCAGTGAACTGCTGCAGCAGAAAACACATGAAACAGTCCTGGAAATCAATCTCAATGCCCTGGTTCATAACCTCAATTATTATAAATCACAATTACAGCCCGGGGTTAAATTAATGGCAATGGTGAAAGCCTTTTCCTATGGAAGCGGGAGTTCAGAAATTGCCAACCTTCTTCAATTCCATCATGTTGATTACCTGACTGTTGCATATGCTGACGAAGGAGTAGAACTCAGGAAAGCCGGAATCAATCTGCCCATCATGGTCATGAACCCCGACCAGGAGAGTTTTGATTCCATGATTAAACATGGACTTGAACCAGAAATTTATAGCTTCCGTACACTTCGGTTATTGGAAGAATCACTTACCCGAATCTCAGCCGGGCATTCTTCGATTGGTATCCACCTCAAGATTGATACAGGCATGCGCCGACTTGGGTTTGACCCTGCAGAAGTTGATGCTTTACTCCTTCATCTGAAGGAAAATCCAATGATAAAGGTCATTTCTGTATTCTCTCATCTTGCTGCCAGCGACAATCCGGAACTGGATGATTTCACCTTTCAACAATTAGCTATTTTCAGGGAAGCCAGTGAAAAAATCAGCCAATCGATTGACTATCCTATTCTTCGTCATATTGGCAATACAGCAGCTATCAGCCGTCTGATTGATGCTCAGTTCGATATGGTTCGACTTGGAATTGGGCTTTACGGTATTTCACCCATACCTGAAGATCAACATTATCTGCATACCGTTAGTACACTCAAATCGAGTATCTCCCAGATCAAATATGTATCAGCAAATGAATCAGTAGGATATAACAGGGCCTGGACTGCAGATAAGGATACCACAATTGGGATTATCCCAATAGGTTATGCAGATGGACTCAGCAGGCGTTTAAGCAATGGACAGGGCCACCTGATGGTAAAAGGAGAGGTGGTTCCAATTATCGGTAATGTCTGTATGGACATGTGTTTCATTGATATCACCGGAATCAATGCCCGGGAAGGGGATGAAGTGATTGTCTTTGGCAAGGAAATGCCCATCCAACGCCTTGCGGATGAAATGGGTACCATCCCTTATGAGATCCTTACCGGCATTTCCCGGCGAGTGAAACGTGTTTATTTTGAGGAGTGAGAAGAAGTGAGCTAAAGTGAGCTAAAGTGAGCTAAAGTGATCTAGAGTGAGCTTAAGTGAACTAGAGTGAGCTAGAGTGTGTTAAGGTTAGAGTGTGTTAATAGTTAAGTCAATATGATAAGTTTTTTTATTTTCTTGGTTATTTTTTAAGTTTTCATTTTGATTTTTTCCCCGAAGGGGAGCCTTCGGCTCATTTTGCATTTTTCATTTTGCATTTTTCGTTTTGCATTTTTCATTATAATTTTAATTGCCATTTGAGCTAAAAAACTCCAATCCCGAACAACGAACAATGACAACAAAACAACTCCTCAAGTCTCCCTCCCTGATCACCGGCTTGATCCTTTGTTGTGGAATTGTTTTCTTCCGATTTGTTTATCCGCCTGTTGCGATACTCTCATGGGATGTTTTCGGCTACTACCTTTATTTACCTGCACAATTCATATACCATGACCTGAAGATAAATGATCTTTCATGGGTGAATATGATCATGGAGAAATACCAGCCTACCGAAACTTTGTACCAGCTTTATAAAGTACAGGAAGTGAACTGGGTGATCAAAGAAAGTATCGGACTGGCGGTACTCAATGCCCCGGCTTTTTTCCTTGCCCATCTGTATGCAATGGTATCAGGCTTTGCAACGGATGGATTTTCACTTCCTTATCAATATGGATTTGCCATTAGCGGATTGGTGTATGCCTGTTTAGGGGTGTTTATGTTCCGAAAAGTATTGCTGGAATTTTTCAACGAAATCACCAGCAGCATTCTATTAATACTAATCGTGCTCGGCACGAATCATTTCCAGCTCACCGCATTTGATGGAATGCTTTCACATAACTATACATTTACCTTGTATGCCTTTATCCTTTGGTTTACTATCCGTTGGCACCAGGAACCAAAAATGTGGTATGCGGCAGGATTAGGACTCAGTATAGGATTGGCAATTCTCTGCCGGCCATCTGAATTGGTTTGCATCATAATTCCATTATTTTGGAAGATATACGATCTTGAAAGTCTTAGAAATAAATGGAATCAAGTGATTCTCCACTGGAAACACTTACTGATATTGATCTTCATGGTATTCATTGGGGGATTGCCTCAACTGGCCTATTGGAAATATCTTACAGGTGACTGGATTTATTACACCTATCAAAACCCTGGTGAAGGGCTTGACCTGCTTGCTCCTTATACCTGGAAATTTCTCTTTTCATTTCGGAAAGGATGGTTTATCTATACCCCTATCATGATTTTTGCAATTATCGGGATGATCGGGCTCAATAAACGTCAAAAAGCTGCCTTCTTTCCTGTATTGATCTATTTCCTTATTAACCTTTGGGTCGTCTCCAGCTGGACTGCCTGGTGGTACGGAGGAGGAAGCTATAGCCAGCGGGCAATGTTACCAGCCTATGTTTTATTGGCCTTGCCCCTGGGGTACTTCATGCAATGGCTGTGGAAGCAGAAGGCATTCATCCGATGGACCGGGGTCGGCATGATCAGTTTATTACTCCTGTTGAATTTATTCCAGACCTGGCAATGGGCACATGGGATTATTGACAGGACACGCATGACAAAAGCATATTACTTCGCTACTTTCGGCAAAACCCAGGCAACTCCCGAAGACCGAAAACTCTTAATGATCGACAAACTGGCTCCTGAAATCATACCGGATGATAAGTCGGGCCTCCGCTATAAAAAGTTGTTTTCCGATGATTTCGAAAACGCTCAGCAACAAGGCCTGACAATGAGTGACACTGCTTTTTCTGGTAAATATTCCCTGCGGATGACAACAGCATCACCGTTCGCCGGAGGATTTACCATACCCTACCAGGAAATAACGCAGCAGGATTATGCCTGGATCAGGGTTAGTATCAGGGTGTTTCCGATACAACCGCTGGAAGAGCCCTCCGCTTCCCTTGTGGCCAGTTTTGAACACCAGGGAGGAGTGTATAAATACCAGGCCGAATCCATTGGCAAAACAGAATATAAAGTATTAACCGGCCAATGGAACCTGGTTAGCTTTGATTATCTCACTCCCGATATACGCTCTAAAGAGGATCTGCTAAAAGTCTATTTCTGGCTCCAGGGCAAAAATCCAATGCTTATTGATGATTTCACTGTTGAAGCATGGGAACCCATTGAATAATTTGAAAATTTGAAAATTTGACAATTCGACAATTCGGCAATTCGGCAATTCGGCAATTCGGCAATTCGGCAATTCGACAATTCGGCAATTCGGCAATTCGGCAATTTGACCTTTCGGCAATTTCCCAAGGAAGCCTTTAGCTCGAAATTTAGAAATGGGGAGTTTGAAGAGGGGTCTTAAATGAAGAGAATTCATTCGTGATAATTCGTGCGTCAATTGACGGATTCGTGCAATTCGTGTTCTATTATTTACCCCTGCAATATAAATTATAAACCTGGGGGTGATTTTGCACTTTGCACTTTGCACTTTTCACTTTGCATTTTGCATTTCACAACCTCCCCAACAGTGATCACTATTGAGCTAGATTCCCTCAGACATGCAGGCTCAGTGCCAAAGGCTCCCCTTCGGGGCACTCAGCACTTAAATAACAACTAAATCCCCAACAACACCTTCACCGGGTCATTGCCTTCGAAAAGCATCTTTACAGGGTTTTCAAGGAGTTCCTTTACCTTGACAAGGAAACTAACCGATTCGCGGCCATCAATCACGCGATGATCATAACTTAAGGCAATGTACATCATCGGGGCGATGACTACTTGTCCGTTTTGAGCAATCGGGCGTTCAATGATATTATGCATTCCCAGGATCGCGCTTTGAGGTGGATTTAAAATCGGGGTTGACATCATGGAACCAAATACACCCCCGTTGGTAATGGTGAATGTACCTCCACTCATCTCATCAAGAGAGATTTTATTCTCGCGCGCTTTAGTGGCCAGCTCTTTTATTTTTAATTCGATCTCGGCCAGGGTAAGAGTTTCAGCATTTCGGATCACAGGAACAACCAACCCTTTAGGAGCACTGACAGCAATCCCTATATCAGCATACTTGCTGTAAATGAGTTCATCACCCTCTATCATAGCATTCACCTGGGGGAAATGCCCCAATGCCTGGGTAACTGCCTTTGTAAAAAATGACATGAAACCAATCCCGACACCATATTTCTCTTTAAAGGTATCGTTGAATTGCTTCTTGAGTCCCATGATATTCGACATATTCACCTCATTGAAAGTGGTAAGCATGGCTGTTTCATTCTTAACAGAAACCAATCGTTTACCAAGTTTTACCCTCAAGGTGGTCATTTTCTTCCGGTCCTGATCTCTTGTTCCACCCCATGATGGCTGGGGCACATTCTGAGGAATTATGGCCTTTTTTTCAGCCACGTCCATAATATCTCTTCTTGTGATCCTTATATGTTCAATGATTTCATTCTCACTCAGGTTCTTTTCCTCCATCATCTTCCTTGCCAGTGGTGAAAGATGCAGGCTTTTTTCAGCAAATTCAACCTGAGCAGGTTTTGACTCAGTCGGTTTTACCTCAGTGGGTTTTGTAACCTCCTGTTTCACTTGTGGTTCCTTAGGAGCTGCTTCTACTTCCTTCACCGTAACCGGCTTTACAGGAGCAGAACCCACCGCATCAGTATCGATCCGGGCTACAACCGATCCCACAGCAATTGTTTCACCTGCTTCTACAAGGATCTGAATCTTTCCTGCAGCTTCAGCATTGGCAGTTAATGTAGCTTTATCAGAATCTATTTCTGCCAGTTCGGCATCCTTTTCAACATAATCGCCATCTTTTACCAGCCAATTCACAAGTTGGACTTCTGTAATGCTTTCCCCCGGACTCGGGACTTTCACCTCAATGAGCATAATGATTTAACTTTATTTCAGTAGTAAATATACAGCAAAATTCAAAGATAAAGGGCTTACCTGGAGCCGGTTGTTTTCTCCACGGCCTGCCATTCCTTTGGGGCACATAACATTTTACAGGCTTTATTCCGATTCTCACAGGTACAATCACCAAAAGCCTTATCAATGATCTTCGCCTGCCTCAGGATATGCAGCTTAGGGGAACCTGTTGCCGGACTACCGCTTTCGGGCCTGGCTACCAATAATAGTTTCACCTCCTTGAAATTCCTGAGAATGAATGACCAGGCTCCCATATTGGCTGGTTCCTCCTGCACCCAGGAGAAGATAGAAGCATTCTTGTATTTGCTGATTACAGCCTTCATTTTCTCAACAGGCAATGGATAGAGTTGCTCTATTCTGATAAATGCAACATCAAAACGTCCTCTTTTTTCTCTTTCAGCGATCAGATCATAATAAACCTTACCTGAACAGAAATCCACCCTGGTAACTTCTTCAGCTTTTACTTTATCATCATCAATCACCTCCTCAAAATGACCTGAAACCAGGTCTTCAATGGGAGATACACATTGAGGATGGCGCAACAGGCTCTTTGGAGTGAATACAACCAAAGGTTTTCGAAAATCGCGGTGAACCTGCCGCCTTAAAAGGTGGAAAAAATTAGCAGGGGTAGTACAGTTTGCAATTTGCATATTATTTTCGGCACAGGATTGCAGAAAGCGTTCAATCCTGGCACTCGAGTGCTCCGGGCCTTGTCCTTCATATCCATGAGGCAGAAGCATCACCAGGGAGTTCATCACCCTCCATTTCTCTTCAGCACTGCTGATATACTGGTCAATTACAATTTGGGCTCCATTGAAGAAATCCCCAAATTGTGCTTCCCATATTGTTAATGCATTAGGTGAAGCCAGGGAATATCCGTATTCAAATCCTAGTACGCCATATTCTGACAGAGGTGAATTATATA
Source organism: Bacteroidales bacterium (assembly GCA_016707785.1). Lineage (NCBI taxonomy): Bacteria > Pseudomonadati > Bacteroidota > Bacteroidia > Bacteroidales > Bacteroidales bacterium. Next base: position 41,840 of record JADJGZ010000060.1, read on the forward strand.
CTTCGAAAGAGGCCTGGCCAGGACTGATATTTTGCAGAGGTGTATATTTCTCTTCAGAATCCTCCATAGTAAGAACAGCATGCCGATGCGAAAAAGTACCCCTCTGTGAATCCTGGCCACTTAACCTCACCGGAATACCTTCTGTTGTCAGGGTTCCATAAGCCATCAATTCAGCCATTGCCCAATCGAACATGCCATTATCAACAACCATTTGACGACGATCTTCTGTAAGTTTAGCCATCTTTTTGAAAATGGGCTTTCCTTCAGGAAGATGGGTGATTTTCCTAGCCATCTCCAGGAGGAACTCTTTCTCTACCCCGGTGGCTACTGGTGTATCCCAATCCCCGGGCTCAGCGAAACGCAGCTTATCCCACGATGATTGCAGAAATGACATCACCCTTGATTTTTCATCGGCTTTGGAAGCTTGCAACTCTGATTCCAGCTGATCGAAAAATGTCTTCTCCATTACATCAGCTTCCGACTGGGAAATAGTGCCCTTGTCAATTAGCTGTGAAATGTAGATTGAGCGGGGATCCGGATGCTTTTCAATGATTTTATACAATATGGGCTGGGTAAACCGTGGTTCATCCCCTTCATTGTGGCCATGTTTCCTGTACCCCAATAAATCAATAAATACATCTTTATGGAATTTCTGACGGAATTCAATTGCCAATTCTACTGCAAATACAACATCCTCAACGGCATCGGCATTCACATGAAATATGGGACATTGCGTAGTCTTGGCTACATCCGTACAATAAACCGAACTACGGGCATCCAGGTAATTGGTAGTAAAGCCTACCTGGTTATTTACTACGAGGTGAATAGTTCCACCTGTTGAGTATCCCGATAATTCTGACATCTGCAGGGTTTCGTATACAACACCCTGTCCGGCAATAGAAGCATCACCATGAATAATAATTGGCACAACTGCCTTATGATCCCTGGAGTGCTCATGGTCAATTTTACAACGGGCAATTCCTTCAACTACCGGTCCTACTGTTTCGAGGTGAGAAGGATTGGGAGCAAGGCTCAGGCTGATCGTTTTCCCATTGCGGGTAGTACGTTCAGATGAAAAACCGAGGTGATATTTTACATCCCCAAGCAATGATTCATCTTCAAATTCCTTGCCCTGGAATTCATTAAAGATATCCTGGTAATGCTTTCCCAATATGTTAGCCAGCACACTAAGCCGACCTCTGTGAGGCATCCCGATCACAAACTCCTGAATTCCGTTTTCTGATCCTTTTTCAATGATTGCATCCAGTGCCGGGATCAGGGATTCACAGCCTTCAAGTGAAAAGCGTTTTTGCCCGGTGAATTTCTTATGCAGAAACTTCTCGAAAAGTACAGCCCTGGAAAGTTGTTCAAGGATGGACAGGCTCTTGGCAGCATCGAAATCGGGAGCATTTCGCGTACTCTCCATGCGATTCTTAAGCCAATCGTATACTTCCAGGCGCCTGATATAGGCATATTCTATTCCAATTGAATGACAATACGTCTGATTCAGATGGGAAATGATATCACGAAGACTGGCTTTCCCTATTCCGATGTCGTTCCCCGCTTCGAACTTCACATCCAGGTCAGATGCATCAAGCCCAAAATTGTCAATGTCAAGGGTTGGAAGGTATTTCCTCCTGGTGCGGACAGGATTTGTAAGGGTAAAGAGATGGCCTCTTTTACGATATTCGTTGATCAGCTCCAGGACCTTGAACTCTTTATGAGCAAAGGGATTGGTACCAATACGACCGGAAAACTCGAAACCTTCAAAAAAGCGACGCCAGCCTGTATCAACTGATTCAGGATTATTTTTGAATTGCTGGTAAAGCGATTCTATTGCTTCACCTTCTGCATTATTGAGATAGGACAATGGATCCATAAAAACCGGGTTGAAAAGCTTACTGCTAAACCCTTTTAAAAAACATTGATTTAACAGCTTTGTTTGATCAAAGGTAGGATATTCTTCATTACGATCAAATTGAAGTTTCCCCCCCCTTTCCCCCCCCCTTCCCCCGCCGCCCCCCCCTCCCCCTTCCTTCCTTCCTCCCCCCCCCTCCCCCTTTTTTCCCCCCCCCCCCTCCGCCCCTGGTCCCCCCCCGCCCGCGCCCCCCTCCCTCCCCCCCCCTTCCTCTCCCCCCCCCGCCCCCCGGGCCCCGGTTTCCCCCCTCCCCTTCGCCCCCCCCCCCCCCCCCCGGGCCCCCCCCGCCCGCGCGGCGCAGGGGATCAATTAGCCCAACAGGAGCCGAAAATCACTAAAAACAGGAGAAATACCATTGAAGAATTCAGAAAATAAAAAGGAAGCATTTTTTAGAATAAATGCCTGAAAGGAAGCAGTAACCAACCTAGTAGTTTCTCGAATTTCGGCCGGCGTAACCAGGCATGATGGTCAAATTCGAGACAATGCTCCAGTGTTTCATTTACATGCAGTTTCACTTCCTCAACTATGCCTTTATGCTTACCAAATAACATGATCTCATGTTGATACCGGAAACTCCTGTAATCAAAATTCGGGGAACCGAGTCCAAAAATTTCATCATCAATCAGCATCAGTTTTGCATGCAGGTTATTCGGTGTATAGAATACGACCCGGATTCCATTATTATAATAGTACCCCATATACTTATTCCGCAGAAGATCAACAGCTCTTACATCTGAGTGCTGCGGCAGAATAATGGTAACACTGACACCCTTCCTGGCAACTGTTGCAAGTATTTTCCTTAACTTGTATCCCGGCAGGAAATAAGGCGTTTCAATCAACACTTCCCTTTTAGCTTTACTGATTAACTTTTCCAGCTTCGATTTGACCTGCTGACGATAAATGGAGGGGTTATCCTGAACAATTTCAAATTCATGAAAAGAAATAGTCTTCTTGAATGAAAATTTATTTAGGATATACTTATTGTAAATCTTGAAACTATCAAGGAATGATCGTTTGAAAACTTCTGCCATCCCACCTGTTATTCTTAGCACCGACTCCCTCCAGGCATGGGAATATCCTGTAATATTAGCAGATCCGATATAAAGGATCTGATCGTCGATGATAAGCATCTTCCGGTGGTTACGTTTGTGATTCCGGGTGAAAAAGTCGAAAGCAAGTCTGATCTTTCTGAAAAACCTTACCTCCGCACCTAACCGGATCAATTCACTGAAGAAGGTTTCATTATAGGTAACACCCCAGGAGTCTACCATGAGTTTGATCTTCACACCTTGCCGTGCTTTTTTTTCCAGGGCTTCCCGAAACTGGATGCCTGTTTCATCATTCCCAAACTTATAGGTTTCCAGGTAGATATAACGCGTAGCTTTCTCAATATCGATAAGCATTGCCTGGTAAAACAACGGAGGCTTATCAAATAACCTGTAGCCGGTGATATGGTCGATCGGGCGAATAATATTCAGAGATTGGAATGTAAATTTAGTAATTCCATTTTTACATCAGAGTTTTATACTGAATCTTAGCTAATATGCGAAGTCATTTTGGCATAGATTCAGTTATACCGGGGCGTACAAGTTTCGATTTTTCGCAAACTCATCTAGCAACGGTATAAATAAAAATACAGGCATACTAAACAACTTGCCTTTGCAGGAGTAGTTTTTACAGCATAAGATATGCAAGGGATTCATTGTTATACTTCGGCTGAACGGGTTTGCTATATTTATTCGCCGGAACATGCTCAGTATAACTGAATCTAATCATCTTTGCTTCGCAAACCTGACAAGATTCAATATATCTTTGTGATTAAAATAAAGATCATGATCAGATCGATGACAGCCTATGGCAAAGGGATTGCTGAGTTGGGTGGTAAGACCATCACCGTGGAAGTACGCTCCCTGAACAGTAAACAACTGGACCTTAATACCCGACTACCACAACTCTTCAGAGAGAAAGAATTTGAAATCAGGGCAGCCATCAATAAAGTGCTGGAGCGGGGCAAAGTCGATTTTACCATTTCGATTGACCATGATTCAGAAGCCTCTGTTTCAGGGGTAAACAAAGCCCTTGCAAAGCAGTATCACAAGGAAATTCTTGAATTGGCTGAAGAGTTGAATGCTCCAATCGGTGATGATCTTATTACTTCCATCCTTAAACTCCCGGATGTATTAAAATCGGAAAAAGAAACTCTTGATGAAGAAGACTGGTTGTTGGTTAGAAAAGCCATTGATGAAGCGCTCTCAAAAGCAGATATCTTCCGGATTGAAGAAGGTTCACATCTGGAAACTGATATGCATATGAGGATAGATACCATTATGCAATACCTTGACGAAGTTAAACCTTATGAGGAAGCAAGAATTTTGAACCTCCGGGATAGATTTGAACGAAACCAGGCTGAGTTTGTCAATAATCGCCCAAATATGGAGAAATTTGATGAAAACCGCTTTGAACAGGAAATATTCTGGTACCTCGAAAAATTGGATATCACTGAAGAAAAACAACGCTTGAAGAAACATTGTATTTACTTCAATGAAACGCTGGGAAGCAATGAATCTAATGGACGAAAATTAGGGTTCATCACCCAGGAAATCGGTCGGGAGATAAACACTCTTGGTTCCAAAGCCAGTGATGCAGATATTCAAAAAATCGTGGTCCGAATGAAAGATGAACTTGAAAAAATCAAGGAACAATTAGGCAATATCCTTTAATGACATCCATTTCTAAAATGATCATCGTATCTGCACCCTCCGGCGCAGGAAAAAGTACCATAGTCCGGCACCTGCTGAATTGCAGCCTCGGACTTGAATTCTCTGTTTCAGCCACGAGCAGGCCTATTCGTCCCGGGGAAATCGACGGACGCGAGTACCATTTCATTGGGGCAGATCAATTCAGAGAAAAGATTGAAGCAGGTGAGTTACTGGAATGGCAGGAAGTTTACCCTGGTTCCTTCTATGGCACCCTGGTTTCAGAAGTCGACAGAATTCATGCTTCCGGACATTATCCTATTTTTGATGTGGATGTGGTCGGCGGGTTGAATATTAAGAAAATGTACGGAGAACGAGCTTTGGCTTTGTTTATAAAACCTCCCGCTATTGAGGTTCTTGAAAAACGTTTGCGTGATCGTGCCACCGATTCAGAAGAGAGCCTCAGGAAGCGTTTGGAAAAAGTTCGCTGGGAGCTCGAATTTGCAGGAAAATTCGATAAAGTCATTATTAATGACCAATTAGAGATAGCCCTGGCTGAAGCTGAGAATTTAACCAGGACATTTTTGAATCAATAAAATGGTGAAATCCAGATCATTAAATTTATTCACATTCTCCTGGTGAAAGAATGATCGTTCAGATTTTAAGAAAATGCAGAGAGTCTAAAATTTACACCCAAAAGAGCAACAATAAACCTAAACGAACCTGGAATGGTGAACTCAAAAAAAACCGGACTTCTTTTCGGATCATTTAATCCGATTCACATCGGGCACCTGATTATTGCCGGTTATATGCTGGAATTCAGCGACCTGGAAGAAGTGTGGTTTGTAGTTTCTCCCCAGAATCCGCTTAAAGAAAGGAACAGCCTGCTGGCCGATCATCACAGACTGATGCTGGTAAATATTGCCATTGAGAATGATTACCGCTTCAGGTCCAGTAATATTGAATTCGACCTTCCCAGGCCCTCCTATACCATTCATACCCTTGCCTATTTACAGGAAAAATATCCAGGGCGGGAATTCGTATTGATCACCGGGACCGACATCTTCCCGACCTTTCATAAATGGAAAAACTGGGAACAACTGCTTGAATTCTACAAGTTCTATGTCTATCCAAGGCCAGGGAGTGAGGATCATGAACTGATTTCACATCCTTCGGTCACACTATTTAATGCGCCCCAGGTTGAAATTTCTGCAACTTTTATCAGGCAGGGGCTCAGGGATAGAAAAGATATGAGATATTTCCTTCCCGAAAAAGTTTATGATTATATCAGGGAGATGCATTTCTATGAGAAATAAATATCCTGACCTTACTTAATCAACTATTATCTATTTAGTATTTCAAATAAAAAATCAGCCAACACCTCCAAACAAAAAACATTCATTATCCATTCTTTCAAAAAGCAAGTCTTTTTTATCTTTTCATTTAGCACTTTTAACTTAAAATTTTTTACTACTCACTATTCACAAATCACTATTCACTAATCACTATTCACTATTCACTATTCACTATTCACTATTCACTATTACTATTCACTATTCACTATTCACTATTCACTATTCACTATTCACTATTCACTATTCACTATTCACTATTCACTATTAAGACTTAGGTTATGAAAAAATTCAACAACAAATTCAGGATTCCCTCAACCCGCTTGCAAAATTGGGATTATGGATGGGATGCCGCCTATTTCATCACAATTTGCACCTACAACAAGGAACATTTTTTCGGAAAGGTAGTAAATGGACAAATGGTTTTATCCCATGTAGGTATTATTGCCGATATTATGTGGTATGAAATAGTAAAACATCACGAACATATTTTATTGGATGCATTTGTAGTAATGCCGAATCATTTGCATGGAATAATTATCATTCATCATGATAAATCCACGGACCATGACGGGGTTATTCATAACCCGGAACGTGACGGGGTTATTTTTAACCCGGTAGAGACAAGGCATGCCTTGTCTCTACCGGAATCCCGTTCCACACCGGAATCCCGTTCCACACCGGATTTCGAACCCACCCCGGATACCGAATCTACCCCGGATACCGAATCTACCCCGGACACCGAATCTACCCCGGATTTCGAACCCACACCGGATACCGAACCATTATCCGACCCACCCATGGATATCGAATCGCTCCCTACAACAAATTATTATCACATTACGAACTATCCATCGGAACATGCTATACATTCCGAAAAAATTCCCGGTGAAACGATTGGACAAAAACGGTTTCAAAATCAAGGCAAAAACACCATTTCCTCAATATTGGGATCATTTAAGTCATCCGTCACAAAACATGTGCATCGCCTTGGCCTTGATTGTGAATGGCAGGAGCGCTTCTTCGACCGCATTGTTAGGGATGAAGAAGCACATAAAAGGATTCAACAATATATCATCAATAACCCCAGGAACTGGAATAAAGACAGGTTTAATATTTAATGGGAGAACCTTCCTGGTAAACCTTTATTCAGGAGCCATTTTAGTTCGGGTTAAGACCTCTGAACATGGAAAAGGCAACAAAGAAAGAAACTTGTTATTTTTCGAAAATGTTGAAGAAAGGTTTTAATCAATTCTTTCATTACACTTCATGGCAAAATGTCGAATTGCCTGGAAAGTAACCCGTGGAGCTTCTATATAACCCATATGTTCCTACATGATCGAGAAGCAGCACTTCAGAATGCGCAGGAATTACAGCCTGTGCCAGTACCTGGTTATAAGGAATTCTTGAATCCTGTTTTCCAATAATAAATAATACCGGCTTATCCGTATTCATCAGGAAAAGTAATCCTCCTTTCCTATCCTTCATTCCTGCAATGGCTGCAACAATTCCATCGGGACTCATCTTTGATGCTTCCTCAAGTAGTCCGGCAATTTCTTCCTGGTAGTTTCCCACATAACGCTGATCGAAAAGATCCGGGATGAACTGCTTGATAAATCCGGCCCGGTTTTGTTTAACGATGTTGATAGTCCTGCGCCGGTTTTCACGTGCCTCTTCACTATCTGTGGATGCCTGGGAATGAAACAATACAATGCCTTTCAATTGCTCAGGATATTTCCGGGCAAATTCAAGGGCTACATATCCCCCCATGCTATGCCCGACAACAACTGCCGCTACAATACCTTCCTGAAGAAGTACCTTATTCACGATATCTGCCATCAAATCCATGCTATGAACTTCAGCAAGTACCTCTGACTCTCCATGACCGGGTAAATCAATAACAACTACCTTAAATTGCTCAGCAAGTTTTGAGGCAAATGAGTTCCAGATTTGGCCCGATTCGATGAATCCATGAAGTAACACTATGGTGCTGCCACTTCCCAGTTCGTGGTAGGAAATTTTTTTCCCATCAATCTCCAGCTCTTTTTTCATTTCCTGTTTATAGTATTTATGTAGAAAAAACAGACAATCTAATGCCTCCTTTCAGAGTCATATAGCCAAAAATGACAATGAGAAAAGCAGTAAACTTTACCAACAAGAACTACATTCCCATAGTAGCTTCCACTTCAGCAACCGTCTTTGGAATAGGCTTACCCAAAATCCTGCATCCATGCTCAGTTACCAGTATATCATCTTCAATTCGTATACCACCAAAATCGCGATATTCCTCAACTTTCTCATAGTTGATGAATTCTGGGAACTTGTTTTCTGATTTCCAGAGATCAATCAATTCAGGAATGAAGTATATTCCCGGTTCATTGGTGATCACGAATCCCGGCTGAAGTCGGCGGCCCATCCGGAGGTAAGCTGTTCCAAACTGGCTGCTGGGTTGAATTTCTTTATCATACCCAACATTGATCTGACCCAGGCCTTCCATATCGTGAACATCGAGTCCCAGCATATGGCCTAATCCATGTGGGAAGAATAAGGCATGAGCACCTGCATCCACAGCCTGTTGAACATCTCCTTTCATCAATCCAAGTTCTTTCAGCCCTTTAGCAATCGTTTCACAGGCAACCCTATGACACTCGCTGTAAAGCACTCCGGGTTTGGTGGCTTTAATGGAGCGAAGGTTGGCGTCAAGAACAATCTCATAGATCTCTTTCTGCCTTTGACTGAACTTCCCCCCAACAGGAACTGTCCGTGTGATATCGCTGGCATAAAGCAGACTTGATTCAGTCCCACCATCCATTACCAGCATCCTTCCCTCTTTTAAAAAGTTTTCATGGTGGTGGTTATGCAATATTTGTCCATTGATACTTAAAATAATAGGAAAGGAAACAGGCCTGCCATGTGCTACTGAAATTCCTTCCATGGTTCCAACAATCTCCTGCTCCTTCACGCCTGGTTTAGCCATTTTCATTCCAGTGGTAAACATCAGGTACGCAGTATCTACCGCCTTTTCGATCTCTGCAATCTCTTCTTCACTTTTGATGGAACGAAGCTTTACAATGGCATTTATGAGGGCCATCGATACATAATTCTTCAGCTTCATAGGTTTAATCCCCAGAAGGTCACTCAGAAGCAGTGTAGTTTCAGCCCTGTATGCTGGTACAAAATGAATCTGCTTGCCTTTTTTGATGGCATTTGTAATAAACTCTGCCAACTGACCAAAGCCGGCTGTATTTTTAACCCCTGCCTTTTCGGCCAACTTGCTGACTGAAGGTTGTGGCCCCATCCAAATAATATCATCTATATCAATATCATTCCCGAAAATATAATCCACCCCATTATCAAGGTCAATAACTCCGGCAAAATCAGGATGGTCCAGACCGAAAAAATAGGAGAAATTACTATCCTGCCTGAACGAATAAGTATTTGCCGGGTAGTTGTAAGCCGCCTCAGTATTACCTGGAAGTAAAACAATCCCTGTTGTAAGTTCTTTGCGAAGGGCATTCCGACGCTGGATATAAGTTTCTGTAGAGAACATAATATTTGTTTTTCTAAGATGAATATTTATTGGAAAATGGCAAATTTCATGGAGTCATTATGCATATTTACAGTAATACAGTACTATCTTTGTTATACTTTCAATCTAAATAATACCTATTCTGCATTTATACTCATGCTTGGCAGGTTTGCGAAAGCAAAACTGCTTAGAATGAGTTATACCGAGAGAAGGAATTGCATTATTTTCGCAAATCTACCACGATTCGGTATAGCAAAAATAATCATTTGGATTTGAGCCCAAGAAATAAAACCATTCATTGAAGAAAATTGTTTATTAATTGTAAAACACACTAAAAACTTCATCATGAAAAAGATACTTACAGCTATTCTCTTCTTTTTTATTTTTATTGCTTTTGTTTCTGGTCAAACAGCTAAGGAATGGAACAAACAAGGAATCGACCATTTCAAAAAAATGGAATACAAACAGGCTTTTGAAAGTTTTACCAAAGCCATTGAGTTAGATCCGAAGCTGGGAGAAGCTTACTATAACAGGGCAAACTCATGGTACCAACTCCCTTCGGATGCATATCCGAATCATGATGGGTGCCTTGACCTGAAAAAAGCTAAGGAACTAGGTTTTAAAGGAGCTGATGCAAAAATTAAAGAATTCGCATGTAGTTGAAGACAAGCAATATAACATATACTTTTAAACATCTGTAATATATTTTCCCCTGTTTTAACTATCTATTATTTAGCTGCGTTTTTATGAAAAAATCTATTTTGATCATGCTGTTTTCATTTACAGCATTAATTGGCTTGTGTCAACCCTGGTGGGATATTACTTTTGATGATCCTGCCTATTTAAGCAAAGTCATTCTCCAACCAGAAACTTCAGGCATTAATTGCTGGCAAATCGGACATCCACAAAAAACAGTTTTCAACACAGCATATTCGCCTGTCAATGTGATGGTTACCGATACTGTAAATGCTTACCCTGTAAATGATACCTCATCTTTTATTATTACTCATCTTGCAGGTGATGGCTGGCATTTTGCTTATCCGAAAATAGATATAACCGGCTGGTACTATGTTAATTCTGATAGTCTTACGGATTATGGTTTCATCGAATTCTCACTGGATCACGGAATCACCTGGCTGAGCGTTGATAGTGCACAATATAATGGATGCTGCACCTGGGGTGCAATTCAGGACAAACCAGTACTAACGGGTAATTCTTACGACTGGAAACCCTTTTCATATTGCATTTGTCCTCCTTCAACAATGGAATATGAAGATACCGTCCTCTATAAATTTACTTTTGTGAGTGATGGGATTGATACCCAGAAGGATGGACTTATGTTTGATAACCTGCACTTCGAAGATTGGGCAGAAGGAATCCCTGAACCCAATAATGCTGAAGGAATAAAAATCTATCCAAACCCGGTTTCCAATTATTTCTTTTTGGAACTCAAGGAAATCTTAAAATCCTGTTCCATTGAAATCGCTGATGCTCAGGGCAGAGTTGTATTGAAAATCAACAGGTATAATAAGGAATCTGTCGATGTAAGTCATCTGCCTGCAGGAATATATTCAGTGAAAGTTATGGATGGAAAATCCTTTTCTGTAAAAAAGTTCCTGATCAGGCACTAGACCACGATATTTCTTTTCGACATTAATTCCTCGATTTCATCCGGCTCAATAGGGATATCAGCCATAAGATTCAGAGGGATATGGTCCACCATTACATCATTCTCCAACCTGATCCCAATGCCTTCTTCAGGTATATAAATTCCCGGTTCGCAAGTCATCACCATGCCTCTTACAAATTCATCCTGCCTGCTTCCTACATCATGCACATCCAACCCCAGGAAATGGCCTGTGCCATGCATGTAATATTTGAAAAATGCCGGAGAAGCAGGGTCCTGGTTTTTCACTTCTTCTTCCGTGATCAGCCCTAACCCGATTAATTCCTTTTCCATGAGCTTACATACCTGGGCATGCCATTTCTCATTGGTAGTTCCCGGGACCAGCATTTCCATACCAGCCTTAAGTAAACGCAAAACGGCCTCATAGACTTGACGCTGCCTGGGAGTGAATTTTCCATTAACAGGAATGGTACGGCTCATATCCGCACAGTAATTTCCATATTCGGCACCCACATCCAATAAAAGCAGATCCCCGCTTTTTAACTCCTGGTCATTGCTGACATAATGAAGAACGCAGGCATTTTTCCCGGAGGCAACAATTGGCTGGTAGGCATGGCCTGATCCCTTCCTTGCAAATTCATGTGTAAATGCAGCTTCAACTTCATATTCCAGCAGGCCGGGTTTCACAAAGTCTAGTATTCTTAGAAAACCATCCTTCGTGAGGTCGCATGCCTTCTGCATTTGAGCAATCTCTTCCCATTCTTTAACCTTTCGCAATTCAGTAATCATAGGGGCAAGTCTTTCATAGGAATGGACTGGGAAATCCCTCTTCATTTTTTCTGCAAAACGAGTGTCCCTTGAGGATACCTCAGTGATGAATTTAACATATTCATTCTGATTGAGATACACCGTCTGAACCCGGCTCATCTGATCTCTTAAAGTTAGTTCAAAATCTTCGAGCCATTTGATGGTTTTCACCCCTGAAATGGCCCTGGCTTCCTCAAGCGTGTATTTATAACCATTCCAGGTCACCATCAGGTCGCTGGTTTTAACAGTAAATATAACTTCCCGTAGAGCTTCTACAGGATGAGATGGGCAAAGCGTCAGGACACATTTTTCCTGGTCCAGGCCGGTGAGATAAAATAAATCAGAATTCTGCCTGAAGGAATAAGTCTGATCGCCACTCCTGGGCATTTCATCATTGGCATTAACGATAGCCATTGAATTAGGTTTCATCATTCGCAATAATTTGCTGCGATTCCGGATATAGAGTTCTGAGGAAAGGGGCTGATATCTCATGGTATAGTAACTTTTAAAAAGTTAAAAATATTAATCTGGTCTGAAAGCAGTATCCTTCATGCTGAATTTCAATCTTTTGTCTAAAACATCTAAAAAATTAGTTATTTAGGTCTGAGAGAAACAAATATTCCTATTTTTGTTCTGAGCGTTACGTAGTCAAAAGTAACATTTTTCTTTATCTACCTCGTTGTCCTTTCCAGCAAATAAGGTAAATCACCAGCCATATGAGCCATATCGCATTATTCTATTCCTCCATTACTAAAAAAGTAATCCTTGCACTTGCCGGGTTGTTCCTCATCACCTTCCTTGTGCTGCACCTGATCATCAACCTCCTGATACTATCACCTGATGGCGGGGTCGCTTACAGTGAAGCGGTTCACTTTATGGGGACGAATCCCATTATCAAATTCATGGAAATTTTCCTTTTTGGAGGATTCGCTATCCATATTTTGCTGGGGATTATTATCCAGATTTATAATTGGATGGCCAGGCCGGTTAGATATAAGGTAGAAGGATTCTCCCATACCTCCTTCTTTTCCAAATACATGATCCATACAGGGGCCATCATTTTTGTATTCCTGTTGGTTCATTTCTTTAACTTCTATTTTGTTAAACTAGGGATTGTAGATCCACCGGCAGGACTGGAAAGGGAAGATTTCTACCAAATGGCTATCCTGCTTTTTTCGAATAATTTTTATGCCATCTTATACATCGTACTGATGCTGTTCCTGGCATTTCACCTGAATCATGCCTTTCAATCCGCATTTCAAACCCTGGGACTGAATCATAGTAAATATACTCCTGTGGTGAAATGGGCAGGAACTATATATTCCATTATTATCCCACTCGGATTTGCCTTGATTCCTGCTTACTTCCTGTTCATCAAGTAGTGAATCACACTTTTCTAAAGTCTTTATTCATACCAGATCAACCAGCCATATAATCTTAAGCGATGAGCAAGCTTAACTCTAAAATACCAGCAGGCCCTTTATCACAAAAGTGGTCAAATTACAAGGATCATATCAACCTTGTAAATCCTGCCAATAAAAGAAAACTGGATATTATTGTGGTAGGAACCGGGCTGGCCGGGGCCTCAGCAGCAGCATCGCTTGGTGCTCTTGGCTTTAAAGTAAAAGCCTTCTGTTACCAGGACAGTCCCCGCAGGGCACATAGTATCGCTGCCCAGGGCGGGATCAATGCCTCCAAGAATTACCAGAACGACGGCGATAGCATCTATCGTTTATTCTATGATACCATCAAAGGAGGAGATTACCGTGCCCGCGAAGCCAATGTTTACCGGTTGGCTGAAGTTAGCGGCAATATCATCGATCAAAGTGTAGCCCTGGGAGTACCTTTCGCCAGGGAATATGGCGGATTACTCGACAACCGCTCATTTGGCGGTGCCCAGGTTTCCAGGACCTTTTATGCAAGGGGCCAGACAGGTCAGCAATTGCTGCTTGGAGCTTACAGCGCTCTAAGTCGCCAGATAAAGTTGGGCAATGTAGAAATGTATGCACGTCATGAGATGTTGGATCTTGTACTCATCGATGGACGTGCCCGTGGCATTATTGCCCGTAACCTGGTTGATGGAAAAATTGAGCGTTTTGCAGCACACACCGTTGTATTAGCAACCGGAGGATATGGCAATGTCTTTTTCCTTTCAACAAATGCTATGGGCTCCAACGCTACAGCAATCTGGAAAGCCTACAAAAGAGGGGCCCTCTTTGGAAATCCCTGCTATACCCAAATCCATCCAACCTGTATTCCTGTTCATGGCGATTACCAGAGCAAACTTACCCTGATGAGTGAGAGTCTCCGGAACGACGGACGCATCTGGGTACCCAAAAAGAAAGAAGACGCGGAAGCGCTGCGTCATGGAAAAATGAAGCCGGTCGATATCAGGGAAGAGGACCGTGACTACTATCTCGAACGCCGTTATCCTGCTTTCGGGAACTTAGTCCCTCGTGATGTTGCTTCAAGGGCAGCAAAAGAACGATGTGATGCAGGATTTGGAGTCGGCGAAACAGGCCTGGCCGTTTTCCTGGACTTTGCAGCAGCCATTAAACGACTGGGAAAGAATACCATAGAAGAACGTTATGGAAACCTTTTCCAGATGTATTACAAAATCGTTAATGAAGACCCTTACGAAAACCCAATGATGATTTACCCTGCGGTGCATTATACCATGGGTGGACTCTGGGTCGATTATGAACTTCAATCTACCATCCCCGGACTCTTTATTGCCGGAGAAGCGAACTTCAGCGATCATGGTGCAAACCGCCTGGGAGCCTCTGCTTTGATGCAGGGACTTGCTGATGGCTATTTCGTACTCCCCTATACCCTGCAGAATTACCTGGCGGATCAGATCAATGTTCCTAGGTTCACCACCGACAGGCCTGAATTTGATACCACTGAAAAGGAAGTGAAAGACAGAATCCAGAAACTAATGTCAGTGAATGGCACGAAAACCGTGGATCATTTTCATAAGCAGCTGGGCAAAATCATGTGGGATTATGTTGGGATGGGCCGCAATAAAGCCGGATTAGAAAAGGCATTAGGAATGATAAGGGAAGTTAAAACAGCTTTTTGGAAGGATGTGCGTATCCTTGGAGATGTTGAAGGCTTAAACCCTGAACTGGAAAAAGCCGGACGCGTAGCCGACTTCCTCGAATTAGGGGAACTCATGGCAATGGATGCTCTGAACCGCGAAGAATCCTGTGGTGGTCACTTCCGGGAAGAATTCCAGACTCCTGAAGGCGAAGCCCTCCGTAATGATAATGATTTCATGTATGTGGCAGCATGGGAGTATAAAGGCGACAATTCTACCCCCGAATTACATAAGGAATCGCTTGAATATGAGTCTATAGAGGTGAAACAGCGGAATTATAAGTAGAGTGACTAGTGACTAGTGACTAGTAAATAGGTAATAGAGACTAGAGATTAGAGACTAGAGATTAGAGATTAGAGATTAGAGATTAAACATTAGAGATCAGACATTAGACATTAGACATTAGAGATCAGACATTAGACATTAGAGATTAAGACTGGTCTATGGGGATACATGATAAGTGGCTGGTGATTAGTGAATGACTGTCCATTAATAAATAATTGAGTAAATTATTTCTCGCAACATTATGTCAATTCAGACTTATAAAGACCTTGAAGTTTGGAAAAGGTCTATGGAATTGGTAAAAAACACCTACTTAGTATCAAACAACTTCCCTAAAAATGAAGTATATGGACTGACATCACAAATTCGCAGAGCTGCTGTTACTGTTCCCTCAATATAGCAGAAGGCTGGGGACGATCTACAACTGGATTATTTGTACAATCGCTTAGAATTTCACGTGGATCGCTCATGGAACTAGAAACTGAATTGACCATTGCAAAAGAATTGAATTACTTGTCGGAAGAAGAACTTACACCACTTAACCAACTCATAACTGAATCAGGGAAAATGCTGAATTCCCTCATTCATAAACTGGAAAACAAGAAAAACTCAGTGTAAAAAAATTGAATAAGAAAAAGAATGATACAAACTTATGTTATGGTTAAGTTTAAATATCATTCTGATTTGAATAATAACAATCGTAAAAGAAAAACCACTAGTTACTAGTTACTAGTCACTATTCACTGATCTCTAGTGGCTATTCGCAAAATCTACTGATATGAACTTCACATTAAAAATCTGGAAACAGAAGAACGCTAAAGCAAAAGGCAAATTTGTGACCTACAAAATCAACGACATCTCCTCGAATTGTTCATTCCTGGAAATGCTTGATATCCTGAATGAGCAACTGGTGGTGAAGGGTGAAGAACCCGTAGCTTTCGACCACGATTGCCGTGAAGGAATTTGTGGCACATGCAGCCTGTATATCAACGGCCGTCCTCATGGTCCTGATGATGCGGTTACTACCTGCCAGCTCCATATGCGAAAGTTCAAAGATGGAGATACCATAGTCATTGAACCCTGGAGAGCCCGTCCTTTCCCGGTTATTAAAGACCTTATCTGCAACAGGGAGGCCTTTGACCAGATCATACAGGCCGGGGGATTTATTTCAGTAAATACCGGCGGAATTCCGGATGCCAATGCAATCCTGATCCCAAAGGAAAATGCAGATCATTCAATGGATGCAGCTGCATGTATCGGTTGCGGCGCCTGTGTTGCAGCTTGTAAAAACGCTTCTGCAATGCTATTTGTTTCGGCTAAAGTAGCCCACCTCTCCTACCTTCCACAGGGGAAAGCGGAAGCAACTGAACGGGTACAGGCAATGGTTAAAAAAATGGATGAGCTAGGCTTTGGAAATTGCACAAATACCGGGGCCTGTGAAGCAGAATGTCCTAAACAAATCTCTATTGATAATATTGCCAGGATGAACCGGGAGTTCCTGGGAGCAAAAATCGGGGCTCAAAAGAAAAGTGCTTCTTCTGGCGGAGGATTCTGAAAGAAATTGTAAACTTAAATTTAACGAAAACCCCACATGAATAAGCATGTGGTTGATAGGTATTGAGTTTACTTAATTAAAAAATTGCACTATTGAGGTTATCATTCAGCTGAATGAAATTTTAAAAATAACCTCACAAAAAAAATGAAAACAATAAAACTCACACTCTATTCCCTGTTATTCATTTTTATCTTGGCTTTGATATACTATATACCCAGAATAAATTTCAACCCTCTG
This sequence comes from Bacteroidales bacterium, assembly GCA_016707785.1. Classification (NCBI taxonomy): domain Bacteria; kingdom Pseudomonadati; phylum Bacteroidota; class Bacteroidia; order Bacteroidales; species Bacteroidales bacterium. The sequence goes on from JADJGZ010000060.1 coordinate 58,943, forward strand.
TTTGCTGATATTAAAATTGATAAAAAATTTTATTATGATTATTTCCCTGAAACCGCTATGCCTGAACAATACAACGAAATTTCAGGTTATGAAGATATAGAAAGAAAAAAATTCCCAAGAACAAAACCCGGCAAAGTTATTCTTACAGAAAACACAAAATTTTTAAAGACAAAGAATGAATTGTCAGAATACGAGATTCAAGAACTACTGAGATTATTAAATGATAGTTCAAATTATGAATGGGGGGAACTAGGTACTCCAGAGGTGCATTACTATTTTGAATTCTTTAACGATAAGAAAGAACTAATCGGTATTACCATGGTGGATTTAGAGGGTATGGCCTATTCAGAACCCTATTTGGGAAAAATGAAATGGTGTGCATTTAAAAAAATTGATGCATTAGAAAAGCTGATTTCGGAAATTGAAGAATAAAAACCTCATACCATAACCCATTTTAGATAGATTCAAGGGGTGAGTATCCGTCAAAATTTCAATTTCAAAAAAAGAATTCATAATCAGACTAATTGTTCTTTAACTTTGAGTCTGAAATATCATTGTCATGTCCCTGTCCCGACTTGTACTGCTGTTTTTTACCATTATTATTATTGGTTCTGAACTTATAGCACAGCAATTATCTCTTCCAGGAACCACTTCCAGGATTACACTTAAAGCATCGCCAGGTATTTCCTACCAAAATGGGCTTACAGATCCTGATTACCCTCCTCTTGAACTACCTGATCACTATATTGGGAAGCAGCTGCCTTATATAGTAGATAATTCCATTCATCCATTTATGAGGCCTATCTTCCAGCAACAGGGGGCCTCCTGTGGACAGGCTGCAGGATTGGCATACAATTTCTGTTATGAGATCAACCGTGCCAGGAACATTCCATCTAATGAGGCGTCCAATCAATACCCAAGTCATTTTACCTGGAATTTCATGAATGCCGGTACATATTACGGAGTTGGGGTTAGTTACTTCCATAGCTTTGAAATTCTAAGGCAATTAGGATGCCCGAATGAAGCTACTTTTGGGCCTATAACCATGGAAAACCCATATTTCTGGATGAGTGGCTATGAAAAATATTATCAAGCCATGCACAACAGAATCAGTAAAGTCAACTCGATCAACCTAAGCAATACCAGGGGGCTGCTTACCCTGAAAAACTGGCTGAATGACCACCTTGACGGCTCATTAACAGGTGGGGTTGCAAATATCTATATTGGTTACTATGCTACCAATTCTCTCCCTCCAGATTCTCCCGAAGCCGGTAAACAAGTGGTTACAACATGGGATCCCATCGCAACACATGCAATGACAATAGTGGGTTATCATGATTCCATCTGTTATGATATGAATTCAGACGGTTTATTTACCAATGATCTGGATATCAATTCAGATGGTTTGATTGACATGAAGGACTGGGAAATAGGGGGAGTAAAACTGGCCAATTCATATGGAATTTATTTTGCCGACAGTGGGTATTGCTATGCACTCTATAGCACATTGGCAACGAAGTATGGGTATGGAGGAATTTGGAATAACTCGGCTCACGTCATTACAGTCGAACCCGGATATACACCTTTACTTACACTGAAAGCCACTATCAATCATAACAAACGGGGCATGATCAGGCTGAGAGTTGGTGTAAGTGCCGATACTCTTGCATCTTATCCCGAAAAAATTATGGAATTCCCTGTCTTCAATTTCCAGGGTGGCGAATTTAATATGCGAGGGGGATATGGTCCTGATGACAAAGACCTTGAACTTGGCCTCGATATCACACCCCTGGTGGGAGCCATGAAAAATGGAAATACAGGGCGATTCTTCCTGCTCGTGGATGAAAACGACCCGCTGAGTTCAGGAACAGGCAGTATTAAACAATTCTCCATTCTCTCCTACTCAGAAAATAGTCCAAAAGAATTCACATGTCCTGACACCCCTTTCCAACTGATGGGGAATGGAAGCACAATACTTTATGTGAATCTTCATGAGCAAATGGCTGACATAACGATTTCTCCTGAGTCAATGCCCACTGCAGTTGCAGGCTTACCGGTTAGTGTTCAGCTTTCAGCAACAGAAGCTCAGCTTCCTCTCAAATGGAGTATTAAAAGAGAATATTCAAGGCTTGTCGGTTCAACTGCCTTCATACATGGTGGTGGCTCTGAACTTCCAATCAGTACCGCACAGGAAGGTATTTCTATGCTGATTCTGCCCTTCTCGTTTCCATTCTATGGCAAGACCTACGACACCCTGATCATTCACACCGATGGCTACCTGCTCTTTGAAGCTATGAATGCTCCCTATCCCTATCTTCAGGATGAAGCACTCTACCTGAGCCAGATTAATGGGATCGGAGTGTTCATGAATCAGCATCAACAGATATCCCTGCCGGAACATGGAGTATGGGTGAACTCTGATAATGGGAAAGTAATCGTCACATGGGTTTTGGGTAGCGAATTAACTCCGGATCAATCAAACAATTTTAGCATTACTCTTTACCCTGATGGTAAAATTGAACAATCATTCGGTGACCTGAATGCCCTTCTGGAAAATCCGGGAATATCCGGAATTTCAGATGGAGACGGAACTAATTTCCAGGTACAGACATGGAATAAGAATACACCAGCAGGATTGATTTCATTTCTTCCCCAACAACTACCGGAAGGGACAGAAATATCTGAAGCAGGTTTAATTTCCACACAGACTATAACAGGAGATTTTACTGCAGATTTTACTGTTGTATTGACAGATGGGAGGCATATTCAAAAAGAAAAAAAGTATTCCCTTTCCAATGGACCTTACGTGGAGGTAGAGATTTCTTCAGGTGATGATCAAATGATTGAAGCCGGGGAAGAAGCAGAAGTATCCCTGAGACTAACGAATAATTCTTCAGGGGTATATGAAAATATTCAAATGGTTCTGAGACCTGTTTCTCCTGTAATCCAGGTAACCGATTCCATAGTAACATTGAACTCCTTAGCACCAGGAAGTACATCTTCATTAGAGCAGGCATTCAGCTTCATTGTTTCAGATACCATCTCCAGGAATTATGAAATTGCTTTTCTATTGCAAATCAATTGGGACGGTCACCAGGTGCAAAAACTCCTGAACTATACTGCCTGCAAATTAAATTACAGCATTTCCGGCCCCCTCATTATCGATCAACAAAACAACCAGCCTGATCCGGGTGAATCCTGCAGACTAATCTTTCGTTTATCCAACGGCGGGAAAAAGCCTGTTCCGGATTTTAATGGTTTGCTAAGCTCCACTGATCCATTTATTAGCTTATCTCCACCTATCGGAAATCCTTTCCTGAAATTAAACAATAACTCTTATGATCAGGCAGAATGGGAATTATCAATTAATCCTAACACGCCGCAGGGACATACAGCTACTCTTCAATTGATGGCAATCTCTGATCAATTTGATACCCTTCAGGAAAATTTCAGTGTTACCATCGGGGATACTAAAATCCTAATCATCGATCTCGACAGAAATCACAATTCTGCTGTTCATATTGCCTCTTCTATTTCAAAACTAGGGATAATGCCCTCTATGCAAACCAGTATCGACAGTAATATCTTTAGCTTCTCCCAGGTATTTGTCTGCCTGGGAGTGAAACCTTTTATGCATCTTTTATTAAGCGGGGAAAATGAATTACTTAACCATTACCTTGAACAAGGGGGAAATGTTTACCTGGAAAGTGGTGTAATGTTTGGTACATCAATCTCTTATAGTGCGATTGAAAAGTTCAGGGTAAGCGGGAATACTCAAGCATGGACACAACGGCCTGATACTCTGTTAGGCATACCCTCTACAATCATGGATGGACTTCAGTATCACTACAAAGGAGATAGCTTGATGATCTATAATCTCATTCCGGAAGAACCAGCGATCGCGCTTTTCCATGACAAGAACACAGGGCATATTTTTACTGTAGCCAATGATTCCAATACTTTTCGGACCATTGCCTCTTCAGTAGAATTTGGTGGAATTTTTCCCTATGCTGAAACTACCCGTGAATTGATCATGAAGGAATATCTCAGTTTTCTGGGTGCCAATCCGGAAGCCCTTGCTGCAAATTTCAATGCAAGTAACTATTCTTCCTGCCCGGGGCTTGATATACATTTCGAACCTTTTTGTGCAGGTGAGCCCCTCACTTACCACTGGGAATTTGAAGAGGGTGACCCTGCAGAATCTTTCCAATCTGCCCCGGAATGTCGGTGGTCAGATCCGGGATTTTACGGTGTAAGACTCACAGTAACCGATCACAACGGGACCAATACCTTGCTCAAAGATCACCTGATCGAGATTTTGAATTGTAATGACACTCAGGAAAAAGTTAATATCTGGGATGGAATACTTTATCCCAACCCTGCATCAGGCAGCGTATATCTTAAGTTCTACTCCCCACGGCAGGAAATGATAAAGTTCTGCATTCATGACATAAGCGGAAAATTAATCAAATGCGAAGAAAGAAATATATCCCATGGCTATATCAATGAATCTATCGATATAAAGGGACTATCTCCGGGTATTTATCTTCTAATCATTAACCGGCATTCAGGAAAGGAATTGATGCGATTGACCGTTAGGTAATGCTTTCAAAATCCGGTTTCCAAAATCAAAAAAATAGTTCAAATTGAATCAGAAAAAGTGTTCAAAGTGAATGAGTTACCAAGAATTATCGATATTAAAGATAAATCCTGGGCGGCACCTGTCCTGGTATTACAGAGGGAATCGTACCAAATTGAAGCTGACCTGATTGGTTTCCAGGAAATCCCCCCATTAGTGGAGTCAATCGAAGAATTACTAGTATGCGAAGAAGTATTCATCATTATTGGAAGTAAGGATGATGTTAAAGGGTTGATAGCACTGGAAATGAACAACCCTGATTCCCTGACAATCTCCAGGCTGTGTGTCTCGCCAAAATATTTCAGGCAAGGGATTGCAGGTACCCTGGTTCGATGGGTGCTTTCTTCATATCCGGAGGTAAAAATCGTAAATGTCAGTACTGGTGCCGAGAATATTCCCGCGATCCGTTTTTATGAAAATATGGGATTTGCTCCCAGGGCTTATGAATGGGTGGCCAATCAATCGCTAAAGATCTTAAAGCTCGAATATTCAAGAGGATAATAAAAAGCTAAGGAAGCACATCCCATGAATACCATTATCAGGGAAAACCTTAACTTTGTTGCAAATACCATGCAATGCGATTTTGTGACATCCCCGGACAGCAAAAAGTAAAACAGCGGCTTATTCAATCCGTTCAGGAAAACAGGGTCAGCCATGCACAACTATTCCTGGGGCCTGAAGGGTCTGGCAAACTGGCAATGGCCATTGCATACACCCAGTACATTAACTGTAAAAACCGCACCCCCGAAGATTCCTGCGGAACCTGTAGCTCCTGTAATAAGTTCAGCAAATTGATCCATCCCGATCTTCATTTCCTTTACCCTATTAATAAAACCAAGGAAATTGACGAAAAAAAGGTTACCTATAAGGATTTCATCGTAGCATGGAGAGAGTATGTACTTCAAAACAAATGCTATCTTTCTCTGCCAGGTTGGTATGATAAAATCGGGATTGAAAAGAAACAAGGCTTCATCAGTGCCGATGATGCAGATAGTGTGAATGGCACACTTGCATACAAGGCGTATGAAGCAGAATATAAGGTGATGGTGATCTGGATGGTTGAAAAGATGAATCAACAGGCTGCCAATAAACTACTGAAAAACCTGGAAGAACCACCTGATAAAACCTTGTTTGTTCTCATTTCTGAGAATCATGACCAGGTAATCAGTACCATCCTGTCCCGCACCCAACTCATTAAATTTCAGCCCCTGGAAGATGAAACACTGGCCCACTTTCTGGACGAAACCTACAGTCTTGGGGCTGAAAAAGCCAAAGCTTTATCGTTACTTTCCAACGGTAACCTGAGATTTGCTCTCGACAGGGTATTGCTGGATGATTCTGATTCTACTGAACCAGATCCTGATGAGGAAAAATTCATCCTTTTGCGTGATTGGATGAGAAAAATTTATGTGTATGGCGTTAAAACGAAAGAATTTGACCAGCTTATGGAGGTCATTGTCCGACTGATCGGAGATGGCAGCCGTGAAAAACAAAAAGAATTCCTTACTTATACCCTCGACATCCTTCGCTTATGTATGCTATACCATGTCGGGAATTCACAACTTGTAAAAAAAACAGGGGAAGAATTGGAGTTTATTTCAAAATTCTCGGCGTTTGTACACCCAAGGAATATAAGTCAATTCGATGATGAAATTAATAAAGCAATCCTTCATATTGAGCGGAATGCCAATGCCAATTTCATTTTTACCGACCTGTCACTGATCATGTCGCGACTGATAAAAATTCCCGCCAACAGCCATACCAAAAAAACGTAAATTTGCCCTTTCACTTGCCTTTCATACGGCAAACCTAAATATACTAACAGGTCCATTCTGTCGTTATTGCCCAGGGCAGCGGCTTATGCAGGATCTACTAACTTTTTGAAATGGAAGAAAATACCCCTCTCGATATATCTATGGACCCGATGTTTGCCCGAGGCTGTTGCAGGGGCAAGACTGAAGGGACTTCTGAAGAAATAAAATTTGGCCATTCCTGTGCAAAACTGGATGTCATTGATTGGCTGAAAGATTTGCCTTTACCTGATTCTCACGTTAAATTCGACTGTGCCGAAATCCGATTCAAAAACAACCGGAAGGATTTTTACCGTTGTCCGGCAGGACTCAACCTTCATATGGGAGATATCGTTGCAGTAGAAGCTTCTCCAGGCCATGATATCGGAATTGTTACTCTCACCGGGGAATTGGTGAGGTTGCAGATGAAAAGAAAAAATCAAAACCCTAACCGGGAAGATATCAGGAAAATTTACAGGAAAGCAAAAGTTGCTGATATTGAGAAATGGATAACAGCAGCCAATCGCGAACAAAGTGCCATCATCAGGTGTAGGGTTATTTCTGCCAACCTTGGATTGAAAATGAAAGTGAATGATGTTGAATTCCAGGGAGATGAAACAAAATCAATCTTCTACTATACCGCAGATGAAAGGGTCGATTTCCGGGAACTAATCAAAATACTGGCAGAAGAATTCAAAGTCAGGATTGAGATGAAACAAATTGGAGTTAGGCAGGAAGCCAGCAGGCTTGGTGGGATTGGTTCGTGTGGAAGGGAACTCTGCTGCAGCACCTGGCTCACCGGGTTTCATTCTGTATCAACAGCAGCTGCAAGGGTGCAACAAATGTCGCTTAACCCTCAAAAACTGGCAGGACAATGTTCAAAGCTTAAATGCTGCCTGAATTATGAATTTGAATCTTATGCTGATGCCATCAGGGAATTCCCGGATGAAAATATTGTCATAAAAACCCGTAAAGGAGATGCTACAGTCCAGAAAATAGATGTTTTTGGTGGCATTATGTGGTTATCATATAAAACAAATGAAGGAGAGTTATTTGCAATTCCTCTTGAAAAAGTAAAGGAGATCATCCAACTGAATAAAGGGGGAAAATCGGTTGAAAAGTTGGAAGATTATGCAAGGAAACAGGAGAAAAAAGTTACACTCGATATGGTAACAAGTACTGAAGACCTTCATAGATTCGATAAAAAATAGGGACTCAACACAACGTTAAATCATGCATTCAACCATACCAGGCTTGAAACAATACAATGGGATCAGAAAAGGCTTGTTTTTAGCCATGATTATTTGTGTCTTATTGAGTTTACCGTCCTGTGACCGCTCCATTTTCTATGAAGAGATGCAACATGTAGAAGGAACAGATTGGAAAGAATCAGACACCTTATTCTTCAAATTTGAAGTAACAGACACATTACAAGCCTACGACCTCAGTTTCTCTGTCAGAAATACTACATCTTACCAATTTCAGAATTTGTACCTCTTTATAACAGCCTGGTATCCCGATCAGACCTGGTCAAGAGATACTGCTGAATGTATCCTGGCTGCTTCCGACGGTGAATGGCTTGGAAAAGGCAATGGCAAAATCCGTGATTCCCAGTATTTATTCCGGAAAGGTGTCAAATTCAGAAGATCCGGGAAATATACCATTGGCGTAAATCAGGCAATGCGGACTGAAAGTCTGGCAGGTGTTTCTGATATTGGAATCCGTCTTGAGAAATCAGGAAAATAAAGAACAGCATGAAAAAGAAATTAAATGAGAACGATTGGATAAAGCGGTTCTGGCTGTCATACCTGGCTTCCCTGGTTTTTATTGCTCTTTTTTTCACCGCTTTATCAGCCGGATGGCTTGGCTTCATGCCTTCTCTCCAGGAATTGGAAAATCCAAAGAGTAACCTGGCTTCCGAAGTAATTTCCGCAGATCAGAAAATGCTTGGTGCCTTCTATATCGAAAACAGGTCCAATATCCATTATTATGAACTCTCCCCCTGGATTGTAAAAGCTCTTATTGCTACCGAAGATGCGAGGTTCGAAAAACACTCCGGAATCGATGGAAAAGCTTTGATGCGTGTGATGTTTGGAATGGTCACAAATACTGATAAAGGAGGTGGAAGTACCATTACTCAGCAGCTTGCAAAAAACCTCTTCCCCAGGAGAAACTTCAGCACCATTTTTGGAACCGGTTATGTAAAACTCAGAGAGTGGATTACAGCCATCAAACTTGAAAGAAACTACACAAAAGAAGAAATTGCCGCTTTATACCTGAATACAGTCGATTTTGGAAGCCAGGCTTTTGGGATTAAATCAGCAGCTAAAACCTATTTCGATAAATCTCCTGCTGAATTAAATATGCAGGAATCAGCCCTGCTCATTGGGATATTGAAAGCTCCTTCCCGGTTTCATCCTGTAAGAAATAAAGAAAGGGCCAATAAACGGCGCGAGGTTGTGCTTCACCAAATGATGAAGTATAAATATATCACTGAACAAGAGTATGATTCTGTGAAATTGATCCCGATTGATATGGCACATTTTAGTGTGCAGGATCATAACACCGGCCCTGCCACATATTTCCGGGAATACATACGGCTTATGCTGATGGCAGGTAAACCTGAAAAAGGAGCATATGATGATCCAGGGGAATATATTGCCGATTCTGTTCAGTGGGAGAAAAATCCTGCATACGGTTGGATTCATAAATACAAGAATGCTGAAGGAGAATCATTCAATCTCTATAAAGACGGACTCAAAATTTATACAACCATCAATTCCAAGATGCAGAAGTATGCTGAAGAGGCCGTCACTGAGCATCTTTCAAAAGACCTTCAGCCTGAATTCTATCGCCACTGGAAAGGTAATAAGCATGCCCCTTATGATATCTCTGACAAAAATGAGATCAATAAGATGTTGCTCGCCTCCAAACGGCGCTCCGACAGGTATCGCAGCCTGAAAAAAGCAGGAGTATCAAATGATTCCATCGATAAAAGTTTCAATACCCCCATTCCAATGCGGGTATTCAGTTGGAAAGGTGAGCTGGATACAATCATGAGTCCTATGGATTCTATTAAGTATCATAAATGGTTCCTCCAGGCCGGACTCATGTCAATGGAACCTCAAACGGGCTACGTGCGGGCTTATGTGGGAGGAATCAATTTCAAACATTTTAAATATGACCATGTGGTGGTTGGCCGACGACAGGTTGGATCAACCTTTAAACCCTTTGTTTACACTGTTGCCATGCAGGATGGGAGAACTATCTCCCTGTTCCCAGGTTCCCAATGTCCAGGTAAACATTGAAAACAATGGAGGAGTTTGGTCACCATCAAATTCAAGCGATTACAAGGAAGGACAGATGGTTACCCTAAAGGAAGCCCTTGCCAACTCCATCAACTGGATCTCAGCCTATCTTATTAAACGGTTCTCTCCTCAAACGGTCGTCAAAATTGCCCGTAAAATGGGAATCGTTAGCCCTTTACCCGCAGTTCCCTCCATTTGTCTGGGCACTCCTGATATCAGTCTGTATGAGATGACCGGGGCTGTTGACACCTATGCCAATAAAGGACTTTATATCCAACCCATTTTCATTACGCGTATTGAAGATAAGCATGGCAATGTACTTGCCGAATTTACCCCCAGGCAGGAAGAAGCCATGAATGAGGAAACAGCTTACCTCATGCTGGTCCTGATGAAAGGTGTTGTAGAAAGCGGAACTGGTGCCAGGTTGCGGGGTAAATATGGGCTCTCTAATCCCATCGCCGGGAAAACAGGTACCACCCAAAGTAACTCTGATGGCTGGTTCATGGGACTTACCCCTGACCTGGTAACAGGTGTTTGGGTTGGCGGTGATGATCGTAGTATCCGCTTCCGTTCAACATCGCTTGGACAGGGAGCTAACATGGCTCTCCCAATTTGGGCACTCTATATGAAAAGAGTATATGCCGACGCCACCTTGCAGGTTTCAAAAGGAGATTTCGAAAAACCGGAAGCCCCGCTTTCAGTAGATTTGAATTGTGCAACCTTCAACGAAAAATCATCAGAAGTCGAAAAGAAGGAAGAAGAAGACCGTTATTGATTTTCTTCCAGTTTGTGAACGTTAATCTGAAGCGTCCCACCTTTAAGTGATGATTTTACCACTTTCTCATAATTCTTCCAAGTCCAGTTGGGTCCGAACCAGCATGGGTCCCAGTTATACAAGATCGACATCCGGATATTAAGGTAGCTGAAGAAGACAGCAAGCACGATAAGAATGCCTTTCCTAATCATATACCCATCTGGCACCAGTTGTTGCAAAATGATCGCAAAGGGGATCGCAAAGAGTGAATAATATTCAATGAAACTGCGATATCCAAAAGCACAATCAAAAGTATAGCACCACCAGCTGGCATTTATATATAAAATTACAAGGAATACAACCAGTATTGCCATCCCCTGAACATGCTTCCTGAAAATCATAAAGATGAGTCCAAGCATGCTTAGAATCATTACCGGGGAGTAAATAAACCAACCGGAAACTACTCCAAATAATACTTTGAATATTTTTGGATTATTCCAGTAAATAAAGGATTCATTCCCACCAGCTGAATATTTATAGGAATAAACAAACCATTCCCCTGTTGTAAGATGCCAATAAGTCATTTGTGGTATAAACACAATAACAGCCACCAGGAACATGAGAATTAAATAAGGCCAGCTTCTGAAAAGGAATTTTATCCGTTCCCACAGTAACCTGGAATTGGTTACTCCAAATAATACAAGATAAAACCCAATAACTATGTTGGTTGGTCTGATAAGCACAGCCACTGCAAGCGGAATCCCAATCCAAAGTGAATTGATGATTCCGGGTTTCTCAAGAAAAGCCGGGACTTTATAAATAAACAAACTGATCAGGAAAAAAGAATAAACATGCGACATCGCAGGTTCAGCCACAGTATAGAAAAACAGGTTGGTTCCAAAAAAGAGTAAAAGAACTGTAAAAAAGGCAATTATGGAGGACACATATTTTTTTAAAGTAAGATAAACCAGGCATAAAGCAAGGAAGGCATATAGTAATGCACCCAATGCAATGAAGAAACCATAATCTGCTGAATAGCCTGTTGTAGGCAATCCTTTGGCTAATGTATAAGCATGTCCCATGAAGAAGAATGGTGCCTGCATGAAGGCAGTCCCCCAGGTATACTTATTGAACATATTGCCATTAGGAAGCTTGATCGCATATTTCATTTGTTTATCCAGGTTATCGAGGATAAACCATGTAGGTAAATACTGATAATACCCTAACCCATCGCTTTTGAAAACATACCTGTAGCTATGCTTGTAGAAATCTGTATGACTAAAATTCAGATTCAGTCCCAGGAAAATTAAAAATGCAAGCGTATATCCTATGTTTCGCCCTAACTTTTTCTTAGCTCCGGTTACCGGTGATGCTTTTTTTTTAGAAAATGTCTTTTTTTGAGAAAGGCCATACTTTAAAATGCAATACAATGCCCTGAAACCATCTTTCCAATTGATCTTCTTCCCTTCTTCATAGGTCCTGCCATAGTATGAAATCCCTACCTCATAAATCCTGATCCTGTCAATGGCAGCTAGCTTTTGCGTTACTTCCGGTTCAAAGCCGAAACGGTTCTCCTGTAATGGTATGCCTTTAATGATTTCACTTCTGAACAACTTATAACAAGTCTCCATGTCTGTAAGATTCAGATTGGAAAAAATGTTGCTCGTAAACGTCAGAAACTTATTTCCAATCGTATGCCAGAAAAACAGGATACGATGTGGATTGCCCCCCATGAAGCGGGATCCGTAAACAGCATCTGCCACTCCATCAAGCATAGGCTTTAACAGAATGTTGAATTCCTCAGGATCATATTCAAGGTCAGCATCCTGAATAATAATAAATTGCCCGGTTGCTTCTTTAATCCCTGTGTGTATAGCTGCACCTTTCCCTTTATTGACCTGATGATTCTCCAACCGAAGATTGAAATCAGGATGCAGTTTTGAATAAGCAGCTACAACCTCTGCAGTTGCATCCGATGAGCAATCATTTACAACGATCACTTCTTTTCGCAATTCACCTACAAGATTCACATTCCTGACCTTGTCAAGGATCAGGTGAATGGTCTTAGCTTCGTTATAAGCAGGAATAATAATTGAAAGTGACTGCATATCTGCTTGATTGGATGGCAATATTACGAAATATACACGAGGGTAAAAAGCAGGGTCGATACGACAGTGAAGTAATATTGTAATATTCCGCTACGCTGGTTTACTATTTTGAAAATGCAGCAGAATACATTGTATTAGCAAAGATCTGTGCGAATTGATTAAATAATTACTCAAGAATGTGATCTTTCCCTAATTTTACAATCAAATTGAGGCTCCTATCAAGGCTGGTCGTAAATAAATCAGTGTTTGTCTCTTTTCCAAAAAACTTTGCACACTCTGCAGAAGAGTCTTCTTCAATGAGTTTACATTTTTCTATGGAACTATTTTCGCTCTATCAGAAATCAATTCGGATGAAAAATGACAACAGGAAACGTTAAATCATGCCTAACCAAACCAACATTCCTGGTTTACTGGTTGATAATTATTATTGTGATTTCATTGACTGTTTCCAGGAATTTATGGAATCAACCCAATAAAATAATCAAGGATGACATCAATCATTATTATGCATATTTACCTGCAACCTTTATTTATCACGATTTAAGCCTGGGTTTTGTAAGAACCAACATGGCTAATTTTTCAAAGCATTTCTGGCCAGCTACCAGTCCAACAGGGAAGTGGGTGATAGTTACCACGATGGGGCTTTCAATCATGTATACTCCATTTTTCCTGATTATTCACTACCCCTTATCCTGGATGGGTTATGAAGCAACAGGATACACAGCGCCATACCAACTCGCTCTTATCTTAAGTTCCCTCTTTTACTTTTGCGTTGGATTACACCTTCTTCGCCGAATACTTGAAAGGTATTTTAATCCCTGGGTGAGTGCCATCAGCATGTTTACAATTGTAATGGCAACTAACCTGTTGTTTTATGTAGTGGATGAACCTGCAATGTCTCATTCATACAACTTTGTTCTGTTAACAGCTTTTGTATATTGGACAATCAGGTGGTATGAAAAGCCGGGATTGGCGATTTCTTTGATAATTGGATTTCTAACTGGGCTGATTGCCCTTATTAGACCCACTAACATACTAATTATCATTATTTTACCACTTTGGGGTATAGCAAGTTGGAAGGAATTGCTCAATAGGTTAATGTTTTTACTGAGGAAATACTATTGGATCCTGATCATGGTGATTTCAGCTATATTGACCTGGCTCCCCCAAATGCTCTATTGGAAGACTTTCACAGGCCAATACTTGTATTTCTCATATGGTGATAAAGGGAAATTCTTCTTTCTGAACCCCCAGGTTATCAATTCACTTTTCAGCTATCGGAAGGGCTGGTTGGTATATACTCCCATCATAGTTTTTGCATTGATCGGTTTAATATTTCTTTGGAAGAACAAAAAATCTTTATTCACACCTGTCCTGGTATTCCTCGTATTGAATATCTGGGTGATTTCTTCCTGGTGGTTATGGTGGTATGGCGGAAGTTATGGACTGCGGGCCTATGTAGATTCATACGGCCTTATGGCTCTTCCGATGGCGGCCATGATTAGCTGGACTTTTGAAAATCGTAAAATCTGGATTAAATCCATAGTGATAACAGTCATTTTAATCTTTACAGCTCATAATTTTTTTCAGATCGAACAGTACCATACAGGAGCTATCGATTATGTATCCAATACCCGTGAATCATACTGGGAGTCCTTTGGGAAAATAAAAAAGTCAGATCGATATCCTCATTTGCTATCATATCCCGACTATAAGCTGGCAGAACAGGGAATTTACCCAAAACCCGTGCTTGACCCATTGTATACTGGCAAACTCACACGAAAAGAAGGAATTGAAGTTTTCAGGAAGCAGATCATGGAATCACCTGAACTTCTCGAAATGGTGAGGAATAAATCAGCTGCACAGGGAATTTCACTCGATTCAATGTTGTATCTTGATGCACTTTGTATTTATGACATGAAAGTTCAGGCTGGAACCATTGTTCCCGCAAAAGAATAATATACTGAAATTGAAAGTTTCAGAAACCCGGAATATTGACAATGACAGAAACTACAGAATACAGCATCATCATTCCTGCTTACAATGAGGAAACCGTTATTGGCCCCTTCCTTGAACAAATGACCAAACTAGGCTTCTGCAGTAAGCACGAAGTGATCCTGGTAGATGATGGTTCTACTGACCGCACTGCTGAAATTGCAGGTCAATTTCCTATCAGGATAATCCATCATGGAAATAATAAAGGATATGGAGCATCCTTGAAAACCGGCATTAGAAAAGCTAATGGTGAAAAGGTAATCACTCTGGATAGTGACGGGCAACATGACCCGGTTTACCTTTCAAAAGCGATGGAACTGCTCGAAAATCATGATATGGTCATCGGTGAACGTGGAATTGACTCTTTCCAGGTACGGAATCGTAAAGGAGGAAAAAAACTGATCCGAAAAGTCGGCGAATACCTCGTTGAACAACAACTCCCCGATTTTAACTCCGGTTTCAGAGGGTTCGATCGTAAACTCATCCTCTCTATGCTGCACATAATGCCTAATGGATTTAGCTTTTCAACCACTTCAACACTGGCATTTCTAAAAGAAGGCTATACCATTGGCACCTTTCCCATCAAAGTGGAAGAGCGCAAAGGAAGAAATAGTAATGTCAGATTCCTGAAAGATGGAACTAAGACAATGCTATTGCTCTTTCGTATTATCATGCTATTCAATCCATTAAAAGTTTTCTTCCCTGCCAGTATCATATTCACTGCCTTGGGCATTGGTTGGGGCGTGTATGGTTATCTTGCTTTTCAGCGCTTCTCAAACTCCGCTATAATACTCATTACCCTGGGGATGTTCCTGTTTTTCTTTGGACTTTTGGCAGATCAGATTGCGCTGTTGAACAGGAAGAAGAGCTGAGTAGGGGATTTCTGATTTAGGTGGTAGTGAATTGGGTATGAAGAAGATAGGAGTCAAGAATCAAACCATCCAATTCAAAATCAAGATACCTAATAAAGCTGAAAATTAAAAGTCAAATCAATTCCATCCGACATTTGGCAGCCAAAATTCACAATCCGCAATCCAAAATCAGAAATCCAAATTAAACACGCAATAACGATGAATAACCGCCAGCTGGCGGACCAAAATCCAAAACACCCCCCATGCACCAAAAAGAGGACTTTCAGAATCCCTGGACCGATGCCGATGTAGAAGCACACTGGGATGCGGTGGCACATCTGTATGTGAAAGAAAACGATAAGGTGAAAGATACACATGATCAGCGCTTCCTCTTCAGCCTTCCCCAGCTCGACTTATACTGCAGTGCCCGTGTTCTGAATATCAGCAGCCGCGATGGGGAAGCTGCCAGCTACATCAACAAATTTGAGCCTTCTGTTGAAGTAACCAATGCTGAAATCTCACAAAAGCTGATGGATGTTGCCACTTCATTGAACCCGGATATCAGCCAGGTGAAGATCAACAGCTATTCAACACTTCCTTTTGCTAACGAATCATTCGACCGGGTACTTTGTCTTGAAACATTGGAACATGTCGAAAACCCGGTTCTTTTCCTCGAAGAACTTCACAGGGTCTCCATCCCGGATGCAAAAATGGTCCTGAGTTGTCCGCCTGCAACTTCCGAGATCCCCTACCGCATTTACACTGCTCTTTTTGGTGGTCATGGTGAAGGTCCTCATCGCTTTCCTTCTTCAAAAGAAGTTAAAAAATGGTTAAAGCTAACAGGCTGGGAATTAACTCTCCACAAAGGGACTGTTCTCCTCCCTGTAGGTCCAAAATGGGCAAAAAAAGCAGGAGAATCCATTATTGAAAAATTTCAAGGTACCTTCATTGCCGAATTAGGAATCCGCCAGTTTTATGTCTGCAAAAAGTCTTGACCGTCTTCAGTCTGTTATTGATCATAACCTGTGCAACCGGTGTGGAACCTGTGTTGGCCTCTCAAATGGTGCCATACAATTCACCGATCGCACCGGGAAATTCCTGCCTGCCATCATTCAGGAACCTTCAGATGATGTTGCTGAATTGCTCTGGAAAGCTTGTCCCGGGGGGAATTTTGATTTCCCTGGCTACAGAAGACAATTTTACCCTGAAACTACTCCTTTTCATACTTACACTGGCCCCTATCAGCAAATTAGCATAGGCTTTTCTAATGATCCTGTCATCCGCAGATCTTCCGCAAGCGGGGGGATACTTTCAGCGATTCTAATCTGGATGCTGGATAAAAAAATGATCGAAGGTGCTGTTGTTACAGGAATGTCAGAAACTGAACCCTGGTTGGCAAAGACCTTTATAGCTACAAGTCGTGAAGAGATCCTTTCCGCTTCACAAAGCAAATATATCATCACCTCTGTCAATGAAATTTTACCGGAGATTCAGGCATTTAACGGGAGATTAGCTTATGTAGGACTACCCGGACAGGTGCAATCCATCCGAAAATTACAGGCGCTGAAACATCCATCTGTTGAAAATATAAAGTACATATTCGGCCCTTTCTATGGGAACACACTGCATTTTTCTTCAGTATCAGGATTCCTGAGATCTTATGGCGAGAAAGACTATACCCAGATTAAGCATCTGTATTTCAGGCATGGGGAATGGCCGGGAAATATGAGGGTGGAAATGAAAAATGGCCGTGTGATTGAATTGCCAAAATTCCATGCAAACTACCTGATCCCTTTTCATATTCTGAAAAACAGCCTTCTATGCACTGACCTCAGTAATGAATTCACCGATATTTCCGGAGGTGACGCCTGGGCTCCTACCTATGAAGAAAGAGGAAAAGGATTTTCCATGGTAATTTCAAGGAGTTTGCCGGGAGAAGAAATACTTAAACTAATGCAGGCCGATGGTGCAATCAACATACAGCCTGTAGATCTGAATGAAGCTATCACCATGCATTCACATGGTTATGACCTGAAGAAAAGAGGCTCTTTTATAAGAATCAGGTTTCGGAAAATGCTTGGATTGGCTGTCCCGGATTATGGCTACAGGCTGAAAGATTTTCCAATGAGCAGATATTTCATGGAGCTAGTGATACTTTCACTATTTTTGGTTTTAGGAACCGCTCCGGCAAGATGGCTGGTTGAAAGGATTTCCCCCTCCTGGATTGGAAAGATCTTTGAGAAATCAAGGACCATCTGGAAAAAATCTACCTACCGAATTAAACGAAACAACCTGGAATCATGACAAAAAAAACGGTATCACTTATTGTTAAACTGGTGATAACCGCTGCTATTCTTGTTTTCCTCCTTACCCGGGTAAATTTCGACTTCGCCAGTTTCAGAAAAACCCTTGCCGGGATCGATCTTCCTATGTACCTGCTTTCATTATTCGGAGTGGTCATTGTACTGGGAATTAAAAGCTACCGCTGGAAACTCCTGGTTGCCAATGAAGGATTTACATATAAAGCCAGCCGCTCTTTTGGAGCCTATATGTCGAGTGATGCCATAGGAATTGTTACCCCGGGCCGGATTGGTGAAATAGCAAGGCTGTATTATGTCAGGCAGGAGACTGAAATCTCTTTCTTTTCAGCTTTCAAAACCATCGTTTCCGACCGTATTTTCGATTTCACCATGCTGGGCTGGTTCGGACTTGCAGGACTTGCCTATTACCTCAAAATACCAGGCACTTTCCCGGGCTGGGTATATATGGTTTCAGTGCTGGCCCTCATCCTTATCGCATACACACTTGGACTATGGTTATTGGGCAAAATTGTAAAAATGAAATGGACCCATCGGTGGAAAGTACCTCAATTTGTGTATGAAAGCTTTTTAGCCGTAATCTCACGACAATCATTCCGAATGTGGGCGCTAACCATCGTTGCATACTTTGCTTACTTCTTCTTCTCCTGGCTGATTATGCATTCTTTGAGAGTAAAGCCCGGATTGGTGGATGTTGCATTCATCATGAGCATAATGAGCCTTTCAACCATCATCCCAATATCTGTTGCAGGATTCGGAACAAGGGAAGCTTCACTCGTCCTGCTCTTCTCTTATTATCAGCTATCATCAGAGGTCGCCGTTTCATTTTCACTCCTGCATTTCAGTGCCTTTTTCCTGTGGGGTGGACTTATCGGGCTGGTGTACTGGCTGGCAATGCCCATTTCTCTGAAACAAGTGAAAGACGACTCCCTGGAAATTGTTCACCTGTTCAGCCGACAGCCTGCATCATCGCCTAAACCCCATAAAACCGCAGATACGAAATCTGAAAGCAGCCAAATGTAAGTCCGGGCTAACCTACCAATGGATAAAACCAGAACTTTCCCTACATTTGCGGCAATAAAATGATCAATCCTCAAATCCAGGCATGGTTTTCAGCAGCAGCATTTTCATTCTTTATTTCCTCCCTGCTTTCCTGCTGATCTATTATATCCTGCCCGGAAAATTCAAGAATTATTTCACCCTGATTGCCAGTATTCTCTTCTATTCCTGGGGAGCACCCAGGTTCATCTTTGTAATCCTGGGAACTACCTTTCTTGATTTCCACCTCGTACAATGGATGGCAGCAACAAAGACTACCCTGCACAGAAGGTTGATGCTGACACTCTCTGTTTCCATTAACCTGGGCCTTCTTTTTTACTTCAAATACTCCAACTTTTTTGTTGAAAATGTCAATGCCTTTCTCTCTGTTTTTGGCATGACCGGCGTGCATTGGACAAAACTGATATTACCAATTGGAATTTCTTTCTATACCTTCGAAACCATTACTTATGTAGTGGATGTATACCGAAAGATCCATAAGCCCCTAAAAAACTTCTGGGATTATCAACTCTATATTATACTCTTTCCAAAGCTTATTGCCGGCCCTATTATTCGTTATCATCAACTGGCTGATCAAATCACTGACCGTTCAGCAAATGAAACAGTGGATGATAAACTTATCGGGATGTACAGGTTCGTTTTAGGACTTGCAAAAAAAGTAATCATCGCCAATCATATGGGCCAACAGGCTGATGCCATTTTTGCCCTGGATTATGCCCATTTAGATACTTTTACTGCCTGGATTGGAATCCTGGCATATACCTTCCAGATCTACTTTGATTTTTCAGGATACTCTGATATGGCCATAGGTATCGCCAGGATGATCGGGTTCAAATTCCCTGAAAACTTTAACAATCCTTACATATCTCAAAGTATTTCTGAATTCTGGCGACGCTGGCATATGAGCCTGGGTGCCTGGATGCGTAATTATCTGTATATACCGCTCGGGGGAAACAGGGTATCCTCAAAATGGAGACTTTATTTTAACCTTTGGCTTGTCTTTCTGGCGTCAGGACTATGGCACGGAGCCTCATGGAGTTTCGTGGTGTGGGGAGCTTATCACGGACTTTTCCTGGTACTGGAAAGAGTATTCCTTTTAAAAGTCTATGATCGGATCGGGAAATTACCCAGCACATTGATCACCTTCTTCTTAGTCATTATCGGTTGGGTCTTCTTCCGCATCGAATCACTGCCCGATGCCTTCCAATTCCTGGGCAGAATGTTTGCTTTCGAATCAGGTACCTCCATTTCTCTGTTCAAAGGGGTATACTTCTACTTCGCTTTGGCTTTCCTGTTTGCGTTCTTTGTCTATATAAACCCCGGACAAAAAATTCAGGATGCCATTTATTTCAATGATTATACCACAAAAAGACATTTATCCCTCTCAATTTTAACAATCTTCCTTCTCCTCATCTGTATAAGTTCTATTACAGCATTTGGATTTAATCCCTTCATTTACTTCCGGTTCTGACATGAAAACCATCCGCTATATACTGTTCTTCATCCTGCTGACGGCATTAGTGCTGCCAGCAATACAGCAGTATACCGGATTGATTCATGAAAAGCCCTTAAGTGGGGCAATAGAGAAGCCTGTCCGCCCGCATCTGACACTTAAATCATGGTTTGATGCCAGCTTCCAGGAAAAGTATGATGATTATCTGGAACAGGGAATAGGCTTCCGTCCGACACTTATTCGCATCAATAACCAGGTAGCATTTTCACTCTTCGATACAGCCCAGGCTAATGGGGTTATCATTGGAAAGAACAACTATCTTTATGAAGCAAATTACATTAAAGCATATCTTGGGCTTGATTACATTGGCGATGCAAGGATTAGGGAACAGCTGACCAAAGCCAGGTTTGTCCAGGATAAATTGAAAGAACACAACAAGCATTTCCTCCTCATTTTTGCTCCCGGTAAAGCTTCCTACTTTCCTGAATATTTTCCCGAAGGATATCGCAATACTAAACAAGGCCCTACCAATTATGCCAGTTTTATTAATAATAGCAAAGAACTGGGAGTCAATTATATAGATTTTAACGACTGGTTCCTGAAAATGAAAAAAACCAGCCCTTATCCACTTTATTCAAAGACAGGAATTCATTGGAGCCTTTATGGAGTGGCATTAGCCGTTGACTCCCTGGTTAGGTACATGGAAAATGTGTCTGGTAAACCTATGATTGATTTCGGTTGGGATGGCATCGACCTTTCCCGGACTCCCCGGGATACTGATGATGATGTAGCAGAAGGCATGAATTTACTCTTTCCAATTAGTTCTGGTGAATTGGCCTATCCAAGGATCCGTTATAACGAAGTGCCCGGACAGGTTAAGCCGTCAGTACTGGTTGTTGGCGATAGCTACTACTGGAATATTATGGGTTCAGGAATCAGCGAACGCCTCTTTTCTAACAATGAATTCTGGTTCTATAACCAGGAAGCTCATAATCCGGAAATGGCCTGTTCCAAAAAATGTGAAGGACATTGACCTCTTAGAATCAGTAAATAAGCAGGATTTTATTATCCTTATCTCTACCGAGGCCAATCTGAACAGGTTTCCATATGGATTCCTGGATGAGCTTGAAAAAGCCTATACTCATCCTAACAATGCAGTGAAAATGACTCCTGAGGAAAAGGAAAAACTTATCAGGGAAATTATGACTCAAATTAGAAACAGTCCGGAATCCATGGTGCAGATTAAAAAGAAAGCCATAGATAAAAATGTAACTGTTGAAGAAATGATCAGACTGGATGCCGGATGGATCTATGATAACAAATATGGGAGCAGGTAAATAATCAAATATGCCTATCAGAATCGTGAAGAATTATTCGATTAATAAATCACTGTCACTATGAAATCACCTGTTTGACTGCATTTTAAAATGCAAATACCTTGCGCATACATGATAACCTCTTATAACAATTGATTTACGGATGAAAACAATACTGCTTAAGTTAAGCCTGATCATTCTGCCGGTGACCTTCCTGGTTATTGGACTGAATTTCAACCGGACTTCCTTTAGTGGTGATCCGGAATATGCGTATCTGTTGAATGGCATTAATATTGCCACTCTGCATTCAGTTGGACATACCGATAACCCCGGAACTCCTGTGCAAATCTATAGCGCTGTAGTCTTGCGCGTGGCTCACCTGTTAAATTTCAAAGAAAAAGAAGAACTTCAAACCGATATCCTTCGCAATCCGGATTATTATGTAGAGTTAGAACGAAAAATATTGGTCTCGATGAATGCGCTGATGCTTTTATTTCTCGGACTAATTTCACTTCTGCTCATCAGGAATGTTTGGTTAAGCCTTATCCTCCAGGCAACTCCCTTTATTTCGTCAAATCTGCTTGAAATTGTGTTCACAAAAGTTTCTCCTGAACCATTGCTCGTTTTCATCATCATGATCATGATCTTACTGGTCTTGCGACTTTATGTGGATTATGATAAGGAAAAGAAAAATTTCGCAGTGTTTTTTGGAATCATTTCCGGTGCAGGTTTAGCTACTAAGGCAACATTTCTCCCGTTGGCCATATTACCGGTTTTATTATTAAGACAAAGAAAACATAAGCTCCTTTATCTGGCTGTGATTATCCCTTCTTTCGTACTTTTCACTTTCCCCGCTATTCCAGAGTACCCACATATGGCAAAATGGTTTCTTGGCCTGACAACTCATACAGGCACCTATGGACAAGGAGGAACAGGGTTTATTGATTTTGGAGCCTATTTCAAAAGCCTGCCGGAAATAATTATGAATAACCTGGCAATGTCTCTAGCTCTCCTGGGTGCATTAGCACTTTGTATTTTAGTAATAGTAAAAGAAGGCCCAAAAAACCTGGTAAGCAGCAAACCGGTAAGATTTGCCATTAGCATTGCGATTATACAATTCCTGGGAATTCTGATGGTTGCCAAACATTATCACACGAATCACTATCTCATCCCATGCATTAGCCTGACTGGCCTTTTCTGGATATTCACGATCCATAGCATTAAAGAACTTCCTTCATTCCTCCCGCTTAGCATTCACAAATTTCTGGCTCCGGGTGTTTTGGTGATCATGATTCTTTTCGCAGCTTCAACAAAGAACTACCTGGAAGCTGCAAATCATGGCTACATCATCAGTAACCAGGAAACAGAAAAAGTGAATACAAGGCTAAAGACTGAATTTGCCGGTTATGTGAAAGCCTATTATTACCCTGTTTCTATCAATGTTTATTCTGCGCTTCGCTGGGGGAGTGTCTATTCGAGACAGCTCCACCTCGATGCTCTTAAAAGAATTTACCCTGAAGGAATCTTCTATGATATCCGGATTAATAGATTCCAGCTTTGGGAGGCTACCTTGCCGGTTGAAGAATTGGTGAAGGAATACGGTCCTAAAATTCTCTTGGTTGGTGGTCCGATGTCAAAGGATGAATTGATCTCCCTTGAAAATGCTGGGCTATCCCTCAAAGAAATTTATTATGGCAGAATACAGTCAATCTATGAAGTAGATACGGCTAAATCCCAATTGTTCAGTGATGTAGGTAAACCCGAAATTTGGAGTGCCTATTGCGGAGCAGAAAACATCAGTAATGATGAACAATGGTTCCAGGAACCAGGTTTTAAATTTCAGAACAGCAAAAATCAATCTTCCGAACAAGTGCGGAATGGATCCTTTGCTGCCAAACTCCCCTATCGTGATACCTTTGCTATGAGTATTGAAATTGACAGTGTAACACCCGGACAACGATATAAATTCTCAGCATGGAGAAAAGGCCCGGAAGGAACCTCTTTCCTGGTTGCTTCCTCTGTGAAAGAAGGGGAATTATATCAACAAAACGGGGAGAGTCTGAAAACTGATGAAAAAGGATGGAGTAAAATTCTTCTTGACCTTAACATCCCTGAAAATTTCACTCCGGGAAAAATAAAATTCTACCTCTGGAATAGCACTGATGCTCCATGCTATTTCGATGACCTGACACTCACAAGGATAAAATAACAGATCAGTCATAAGTATACATATATAAAGACACTGAAGAAATGATAATTGGCAAGAAACTGGTGATTGTTTTACCAGCCTATAATGCAGAAAAAACCCTGGAACAAACTTATAGCGAAATTCCATTTGATATCGTTGATGAGGTCGTATTGGTCGATGATCTGAGCCGCGATAACACGGTAGACAAGGCAACGTCTCTGGGTATCAAACATGTGATCCGCCATGAAAAAAACAAAGGCTATGGTGGTAATCAGAAAACCTGCTATGATACAGCTCTCGAATTAGGAGGTGATATTGTCATCATGCTACATCCTGATTATCAGTATACTCCAAAGCTTATCCACAGCATGGCGTATTTGATCGCCAATGAGGTATACCCTGTAGTTCTGGGATCAAGGATCCTTGGAAATGGTGCCCTAAGAGGTGGTATGCCTATGATAAAATACATCGCAAATCGCGGCTTAACACTCATTCAGAATATTCTTGTAAATCAGAAATTATCAGAATACCATACCGGGTATCGGGCATTCTCAAAAAAGGTCCTCACAACTATTGACTATCATGCCAATAGTGATGATTTTGTTTTTGATAACCAGATGATGTCCCAGATCATCTATGCGGGATTCCAGGTGGCTGAAGTAACCTGTCCAACCAAGTATTTCAAGGATGCATCCTCTATAAACCTCTCCCGAAGTACGGTTTATGCCATAGGCGTTCTGAAAACCTCCCTGGTTCATTTCCTGAATAAAATGGGGTTGATGAAATCACCTATGTATAGGAAGAAAGTCTATGGCGGATGTCTAATGTCGGATGTCTAATGTCGGATGTCTAATGTCTAATGTCGGATTTTGGATGTCGGTCCGCCAGCTGGCGGATGGATTTTGAATGTCGGAATATGAGAATTTCCCGAAGGGAAGCCTTTGGCTCGATAATTCGATAATTCGGCAATTCGACAATTCGACAATTTCCCGAAGGGGGAGCCTTTGGCTTTGATTTTGGAATTGGGTCCGCCAACTGGCGGATGGATCTTGGGACTTGGTCCGCCAACTGGCGGAATTTAGATTTTGATTGTTCTCCTGGCACCCGGCACCCGGCACCTTGGCACCTTGGCACCCCGGCACTCGGCACTCGGCACTCACTTTGGCACCCAGCACTCAGCACTCAGCACCCGGCACCTTGGCACCTCGGCACCCCGGCACTTAAATTTTTAAGCTACCCAAACTTTCGAAAAATCATGCAGATAATTTTCATCCTGGTCAATCCTGCTGTTCCAGCCAATGTGGGTGCTGCAGCCCGTGCAATGAAAACGATGGGATTCAGTGAGCTGCGGCTTGTTAATCCCTGCGACCATCTTTCAAAAGAAGCCAGGATGCTCGCCCATGCTTCAAATGAGGTGCTTGAGAATGCAAAAGTATTTTCATCATTAAAAGAAGCTTTGACAGATATTGATTTTGTGATTGGTACAACTGCCCGGAGAAGGACAATCCGGAACAGGTTTGTATTATTAAGTGATATACCAGGCTTGATTTCTTCCAAAGGAAAATCAGTTTCTCAAACAGCAGTGGTATTTGGCAGTGAAGAAAGCGGCCTTAGCAACGAAGATGCCAATCAGTGTGATATCCTCTCCACCATCTCAATGGCCACAAAATACCCTTCTCTGAACCTGTCGCAGGCTGTAATGGTTTATGCCTACGAACTATCAGTACTGGCAGGGAAAAAGACACGGAAAGCTCCCGGGAAACCGAATGAACAAAGTTGGAATATCCTGAAAAAGAAAACGGAAGTACTTCTGGATGCATTGGAAATGCCAGAAGGTGACCTGGTCCGGTATAAACTATTGGAAAGAATGGCTCTCCTGAATGAAAAAGATATTTATTTACTTCATTCCATAGCTGGAAAGATCTCCTCCGGTTTGAAAAAGTCATAATCCTGCTTTTTTCAATGTTATATGTTCTTCCATCTATGCAGAACTTCGTTTATAGATGCTTTCCAGAATTCATACCTTTGTAATTCAAACGAAGACAGAAAAATGAGAAAACATGTGGACTTCCTGGTAATTGGAAGTGGGATAGCCGGATTAAGTTTTGCTTTAAAGGCTTCCAGGTACGGGAAGGTATGTATCGTTACAAAGAATAAGGCTGAGGAATCTGCAACCAAATATGCTCAAGGAGGGATTGCTGCTGTGACTTATACACCTGATTCCTACGAAAAGCATATTAAAGATACCCTGATTGCAGGTGATGACCTGAATGATGAAAGAATTGTCAGGATCACCATCACCGAAGCTCCTGAAAGAGTGAAAGAGCTCGTTGAATACGGAGTTCAGTTCGACAAAAATGAAAGTGGACGTTTTGACCTGGCTAAAGAAGGAGGCCATTCCGAATTCAGGGTGTTGCATTATAAAGACCAAACAGGCCTTGAAATTGAACGAACCCTTCTAAACAAGGTCCGTGAAAATTCAAACATTGAAATACTGGAAAACTTTTTCACCGTCGACCTGATCACCCAGCATCATTTAGGTGTGGAAGTTAACAGGAGGTCACCCGGAATTACCTGCTACGGTGCTTATGTCTTGAATAAGAATAACAACCAGATCGATACCGTACTGGCCAAAGTCACACTAATGGCATCAGGCGGAGCCGGGAATGTGTATGCAACAACCACCAATCCGTCGATTGCAACAGGTGATGGCATCGCAATGGTATACAGGGCTAAAGGGATTCTTGAGAAAATGGAATTTATTCAATTTCATCCTACTTCACTTTATCATCCTTCTGAAAAACCCTCCTTCCTTATCACCGAAGCACTCAGAGGGTTTGGAGCCGTATTGAGAGATATCAACGGGGATGAGTTCATGCAAAAGTATGATACAAGGCTTTCACTGGCACCAAGGGATATCGTTGCACGTGCCATTGACAATGAACTGAAAATCAGCGGGGAGGATCACCTTTATTTGGATGCACGCCACCTGCCAAAAGAAGAATTAATGAGTCATTTCCCGGGTGTTTTTGCAAAGTGTCTGAGCATCGGGATAGATATGACCCGCGACATGATCCCTGTAGTTCCCGCAGCTCACTATGTTTGTGGTGGGATCAAGGTAGATGAATGGGGAAGAAGTACCATTCAAAACCTCTATGCTTCCGGGGAATGTGCTTCTACCGGTCTGCATGGAGCAAATCGTCTTGCATCCAATTCCCTGCTGGAATCTCTTGTATTTTCTCATAGAGCCGTGGAACACTCTTCGAGTATATTAGATGAGATCGATTTCTGTGAAGAAATTCCCGATTGGAATGCAGAAGGTACGGTAATGAATGAGGAGATGGTTCTTATTACTCAAACGCTTAAAGAACTGCAGGGGATTATGACCAATTATGTCGGGATTGTTCGTTCTAACCTTCGTTTGCAGAGAGCTTCCGAACGCCTGGATATTCTCAACAGGGAAACTGAAATGCTCTACAAAAAATCAATACTGATAGAGAAAATCTGTGAGGTTCGGAACCTGATAAAAGTCGCTGACCTCATCATTAGAATGGCTAAGGAAAGAAAAGAAAGCAGGGGTTTGCATTTCTCCATCGACTACCCTAAAGCCAATGAAAAAGGAACGATTTACTTCAATCCGGAAGATTGAGTTGACAAACAGTCTTTTAATTCATGCCTAATCAACAGTAAAACAAAGATCCATGCCAATCATTCGCGCAGTCAAAGGAATAGAACCTAAAATAGGTAAAAACTGTTATATCGCCGAAAATGCTACCATTGTTGGTGAAGTGGAAATGGGAGATAACTGCAGCGTATGGTTTAATGCAGTGATCAGGGGGGATGTTCATTTTATTCATATCGGCAATAATGTGAATATCCAGGATGGTGCCATCATTCACTGTACCTACCAGAAGGCTCCTGTCACTATTGGCAATAATGTCTCTATCGCCCATGCAGCAATTATTCATGGATGCACCATTCATGATAATGTACTGGTTGGAATGGGAGCTATTCTTATGGATGGTGTTGTTGTGGAAAGTAATTCCATTATTGCAGCAGGAGCAGTTGTTTCACAAGGCACCTTGATTGAATCCGGTTCAGTTTATGCCGGGGTCCCTGCAAAAAAAATCAAGAGTATGGACCCGTCCCTCCTCGAAGGCCAGGTAAACAGGATATCAAAGAGTTATACCATGTATGCCAGCTGGCATGATCCTTCCATTCAGCCCATTACTGAATAAATCATAAGTACTGACAAATTGTCCAGGCTTTGTTTATGGCAAGCTGTTTGATCAATGTAATCAAACCAATAATAAACAAAGATGTACATTCTGATTTTTATTGTCTTCATGGGACTCAGCCTTCTCATTGGCCAGGTACTGAAGTCAAAATTCCGCAAGTATTCTCAAATCCCTGTTAACCTGGGATTGACTGGTAAGGATATCGCTCTTAAAATGCTAAGGGAAAATGGCATTTTCGATGTTCAGGTAGTCTCCGTTGAAGGTCAGTTGAGTGATCACTATAATCCCCAGACAAAAACTGTTAACCTCAGCCCGGATGTATATAACCGAAGCAGTATTTCTGCAGCTGCTGTTGCAGCGCATGAATGCGGTCATGCAGTTCAGCATGCCCAGGCCTATAGTTTTCTGCAACTGAGAAGTGCTCTTGTTCCGGTCGTAAGTTTTGCAAGCAACTGGATTCAATGGGTGCTGTTGGCCGGAATACTCCTGGTGAACACTTTTCCCTCACTTTTGCTTGCAGGCATTATTCTGTTTGCACTGACAACGCTTTTCAGTTTCATTACATTACCCGTTGAAATAGATGCAAGCAAAAGGGCTATTGCCTGGTTATCCAATAGTGGGATCACTACTATGGAAACAAAGGAATATGCAAAAGATGCGCTTAAATGGGCTGCTTATACCTATGTAGTAGCAGCATTGGCCTCTTTGGCAACATTGCTCTACTATATTTCAATTTTCGCAGGCAGGAGAAACTAAAAA
Organism: Bacteroidales bacterium; assembly: GCA_016707785.1. Lineage (NCBI taxonomy): Bacteria > Pseudomonadati > Bacteroidota > Bacteroidia > Bacteroidales > Bacteroidales bacterium. Next base: position 87,719 of record JADJGZ010000060.1, read on the forward strand.
AAAACTCCGGTGATGAACCGGAGTTTTTTTTTATCATTTCCTTTTTACAGGATACCCATCTTTTTCTTTACAAGCGGCATAATATCTTCTCCACCTTCATTATAAAGCAGGAAGCCTTCCACGTTGTTAAAAATATAGGTAAATCCATTCTCCTTAGCGACATCCTGAATAGCTTTCTTAGCTTTATCAATAAACGGAGTCGTTAGTTTGGTTTCCTGATCAGCAATGTCCTGCTGAGCTGAGCCCTGGAATGATTCCATCCTCGATTGAAGATCACCAATTTCCTTTTCCTTGGTCTGCTTAATAATAGCAGACATTGTTTCCTTGTTACGGGTGTATTCATCAATTTTGGTCTGGAGTTCAGTCTGCATTGCTCCATAAGTATCCTGCAAAGTCTGAGCATACTTGTTCATAGCAGTTCTAACAGTATCCTGACCTGGCATTTGTTCGATCAGTTTACCAAAATCAACATGACCAAATTTCGGACTCTTTTGTGCGTAAGCAAGGGACGTAAAACCAACCAATACTACAATGGCAATTACTTTTACTAAGTTCTTCATCATTTTCTAAATAAATGGTTAACTAAAATGAGGCGCAAAGGTAAACAATTTCATTTCAATTGAAAATGCCCTGCTGTAACCTCCTACTATTTTTTGCTGTCAGAGCTCCCTTTGTCAGATCCGCCTTTGGGACTTTCCTTTTGTTTGTAGGTATAACCCAGTTTATCCAATACCTGTTCACTGATATCATATTTCGGATTGGTATAGATTAATGTGGCATTATTGGCTTTATCAAACACAACGGCATAATTATCATCGGTAGCAATCCCTTCTATTGCAGTATATATTTTATCCTGAATGGGTTTCACCAATTCCTGGCGCTTTTTGAATAAATCACCATCCTTACCAAAACGCTTCTTCTGCAGGTCTTTGGCATCTTTCTTTTTTTACAATATCTTCTTCACGTTTCTTCTTCATATCCTCCGGCAACAAAACAGCTTCATTCTGAAAAGCTTTATACATCTTATCAATTTCTGCGAATTTTGTTTCTATTTCTTTCTGCCATTGAACAGACAATTCGTCCAGGGTAGTTTGTGCATCGGCATATTCAGGAATATTATCGAGAATATAGTCAGTATCGACGAAGGCATACTTCTGAGCCATAGAAATTCCGGCACTCAAAAGCAGACTTAAGGTGATCAAAAGGATCTTTTTCATAACAGTTGTTGTTGTGAGAATTATTAATTTCTTTGAATTATCGTAGCAATGCTGCAAAAAGCCTGCCAAATCAAAGTGTTATTAATCAATAGATGAGTTAATTGAAAAATGGAATTGACCCTTATTTGCTGTGGGAACGCCTGGAATAGCGTCAAAACCATATCCCCAATCAAGCCCTAATAATCCGAACATCGGGAGGAAAACACGCACCCCAACCCCGGCAGAACGTTTAAGGTCGAAAGGACTATAATCCCTGAATTTCAACCATGCATTTCCAGCTTCCACAAATGCCATCCCATAAATTGTGGAATTTGGATTCAGTGAAAGAGGATACCTCAATTCAAGGGTATTCTTATTGTAAATGATACCTCCTGTTGATTGGCTCAGGTAAGAGTTTGGTGTCATACTTTCGTTGGCATACCCACGGAAACCTACCAATTGCCTGCCATCAATGGCTGAATAACCGGTCATCCCATCGCCACCCATGAAGTACCTGTTGAATGGAGTAACTTCAAGGTCATTATTATATTTTCCAAGAAAACCGGATTTGGTACGGGCCATGAGCACCAGGTCGCCTACAATCTGCTTATAGAAGGTGCCCATAAATTTCCATTGATGAAATTCCACGAGTCTGTACTTATCCTTTTCATCCATGGTACGGTATTTTTCCTTTGCTACCAATGAATAAGGTGGTGTGAATTCGAGTGAGAAATTAACCTCAGAACCGGACCTGGCATAAATCGTGGCATCGGTTGAATAACGGCCCAGGGAAACTGTATAGGAAAGATTATGATAATTTCCGTTTCCATCAATCGTAGTACCAAGAGAAGTATAGTTTTTAAGCTTATACCTCTGATAACTGATACTGTTTGAAAGATTGAAATAATTATCGGGCCAGTTCAGCCTTCTTGAAAAAACAACCGACATACCGGTAATGTTATACGAATAATAACTGGCTGATGAGGTAGCCAATCCATTATTAAATGCAGATACATAAGCTGATACACTTAATTGCTGAGGCCTCTTTCCCCCTAGCCATGGTTCAGTGAACGAAGTACTGAAACTAAGGTATCCTTTACCGTAAGATTGCATCCTCAATGATAATTTCTGCCCATCACCTGAAGGCACAGGTTGCCAAGCACCTTTATTAAAGAAATTTCTCGCTGAGAAGTTATTAAATGACACTCCAAGCGTGCCGATCAGCCTTCCATAACCCCATCCACCACTAAGTTCAAGCTGGTCAGAAGAGGTTTCTTCCACTCCATAGAGTACATCAACAGTTCCATCAGCAGGGTTAATATTAGGTGTTTGAATATCAATTTTTTCCGGATCAAAATACTTCATCTGGGCAAGTGAAGTCCTGCTCCTGAGTATATCCGAACGACTGAATAACCTGCCAGGCACCGAATATAATTCACGGATGATTACATGATCATTGGTTCGGGTGTTTCCTTTCACTATAACCTGGTTGATGGTCATCTGCTTCCCTTCCCTGATCCTGATCTGTATATCAATGGAGTCATTCTCTACATTCAATTCAATAGGCTCGATCTGGCAAGTAAGATAACCGTCATCAACAAACAGGCTCATGAGGTCAACTCCATTGGGGTTGAACTGTAAAGCAGCTTCCAGCTGATCCTGCCTGAAAATGTCACCTTTCCTGATACCAAGCAGTAATGCCAGTTCATCAGCAGTATACTTTGTATTTCCAACGAAACTGATATCCCTGTGATAATATTTCCTGCCTTCTACAACAGAAAGATCAATATTAATAAGTCCGTTCCCAACTTTATATATGCTATCCTTCAATAATTGGGCATCACGGTAACCATTATCATTAAATTTCCTGATCAGGTTCAGTTTATCTTCATCATAATCTTCCTGGATAAACTTGGACGATTTGAAAATTCTGAATCTGAAATTATTATCGACAGTGGTCTTTACAAAATCAGGATACTCTTTGGCACGGCCTGTGAATGCATATTCAACTCCTCCAAAGAGAACTTCCTGAATAAGTGTAAGTATTTTATAAGCTCCACGTTCCTTTGTTTTCTTCATGGAACTTTTCAGGGAAGGAATAGGCATTTTTTCATTTCCTTCTATATTGATACTGGCAATCCTGACACGACCATTTTTGGATATGTCAAATTTCAGGATGGTATAATTTGCCCGTGCAGTATCTTTAAGTTGTTTAATATCAACCTCCACATCAAAGAACCCTTTCCCTATGTAATGTTTCTTAATTATGTTTGTGGAGCGTACCAGGAGATTTTCAGTAACAACATCACCGGCAACCAGTTTGATTTTCTCCCTCAGGTCATCAGCTTCTCCTTTACGGATTCCTGAAAAACTGAACTTTGAAAGTCGGGGGCGTTCAACCAGAATAATATCAAGGAAAGCCTGGTTATCCTGAATTCTGGATAGTTTAATTTTTACGTCATCGAAAAGACCTTGCTCCCATAACTTAACGATGGCAGTATGAATTTTTTCTCCGGGAATTTCAACCTTGTCACCTACTCTTAATCCGGAAAGCGTAACGAGTACTGAATTATCAAGATATTGAACCCCGGTTACTGTGATACCTCCAATGATATAGCTTTTAGGTGCTCCATATTCCACGTCAGGCAGGTCTTCACCAATAGAAATCTGCGCGACTGTCGGTATTGATATTGCAAAAAATAGCAGGAAATAAAAAAAGCTTCGCTTCAGTGTCATCCTTTACAGTTTATAATTTGTTCGCTGGTCTTGCCAAAACGCCTCTCCCGGTGTTGATAATCTACGATAGCTTCATAAAGATCATTTTTCCTGAAATCCGGCCATAATTTAGGGGTGAAATAGAGTTCTGAATATGCAGACTGCCATATAAGGAAATTGCTGATTCTATATTCTCCGCTGGTCCTTATTACTAATTCCGGATCTGGAATATCCGGCATATTTAAGTAGGTTGAAAACAATTTTTCATTAATCTTATTTTCGCTGAGGGTACCTTCTTTTACTGATTTTGCAATTGCTTTGGCAGCTTCAACTATCTCCCAGCGTCCACTGTAACTTAAAGCAAGAATCAGGTCCATCCTGGTATTATGAGAGGTTTTGTCAAGGGCTTCCTTTAATTCCTCTTTTACCTTAGCATCAAGGCAATGAAGGTTACCCATGGCTCTAAGACGAATATTGTTATCATTTAATGTCTTAATCTCATTATTAATGGTAATCACCAACAAATGCATCAGGGCATTTACTTCTTCTTTGGGGCGATTCCAGTTCTCAGTAGAGAAAGCATATAATGTGAGAAATCTTACACCCAGTTCAGCAGCCGCTTCAGCGGTTTCTCTTACAGATTGAACACCATTCTGATGTCCGAAAACCCGATGCTCGCCTCTTTGCTGGGCCCACCTGCCATTTCCGTCCATAATGATGGCAATATGCGCAGGAAGCCTGTTTCGGTCAACCTTTTCGAGCATATCATTTGTTTTCTCCATTCTCGACAAATATAGGGGTTTGTACTTAGCAGCCCGGCTTACTGTGTGTTAATTATTCTTAATGCTAATATCCTTCTCGCTGATGGTCCAGACAACGTTCCTTGCTCAACATCCGTATCTTAACAACCAAAGTAATTCCTGCAAAAGAATACCAATCCTTATCCTTTGAATTTCCTCTCTGCATACCGGAATTATGACTCAAAGTAGGATCTGAAGCCATTTCCGCTACAGATGCTGATGATGGACTTGAACCCGCCAGGTTTTTATAATAGGTTGTGCTTACATCATCAAGGTAATCAGTTGTTGTTTTCCTCATGCCCCATTCAGCGCCAACCCCAATAAGTTTATTTATACTTACTTTTAGACCAACTCCGAATGGTATACTAAATGCATATAATCGATAGGGATCACGGCCGGTACCTTGTCCTTCGGTTGACAAAGGTTTTAATTCCATCTTGGCACCATTCACATTGCCATAAGGTTTGAAAAAGAACACCGAACCTCCACCAAAAATATAGGGTGTCCACCAATGCATTTTGCTGCCAATAAAATACTCCAGGAAATTTACCTCAAACTGCACTCCGACTTCATCAACCGGCGATGAAAAATTAAGGTTCCTGGATGGATTGGCTTTACTTCTGGCATCACTGGCTTCAATTTTGCCATGTAAATAATGGGCTTGCAACGCCATCCGATGATTGATATTATACCTGTACAATGCCCCATATGCCGGTCTTGGCATAAGGAAGAGCTTCTTTGGATTAAGGTCTCCCATGTAATAGGACACCCCTCCAAAAACGCCTAGATCCCCCGTCCGCTGAGCAAAAAGCGTTGGAGTCCAAAGCATTAAAATCACAAAAAAAACACAGGATTTACGCATAAATTTTTCGGGCAGGCAAAAGTACTATTTTTATCTAAATGGATTACATGGTTTCCACCACATGAATCCATTCATGCATGCTCATAATTAACTGAGAAAAGGCTCTTTTATTGTAATCCCGGATGCATCAAAGTGCTGTAAATTCAGCTGAATCACAACTAGTTTCTGATATCCATTCCCCAATTTAGCTTTGCACGGAGGGTTGAAAAGAAATTCTCATTTTTTCTTTGTAGAAGATTCACTTCAAAGCCGGCCTTCTTAATGATCAGGTCTGTTTCCTGGTCAAGCAGTGCCATCCTGGAATCTAGCCTTATAAGAGCCTGTTTCTCACGACCATCAACCTTAATTCTGATCACACAATTGTCGGGGATAACTACGGGTCTGACAGTTAAATTATGCGGAGCAATCGGAGTGATGACAAAACTGCTGGAATCGGGAGTAATGATAGGGCCATTGCAACTCAGTGAATAAGCAGTCGACCCGGTGGGTGTTGCAATCAGCAATCCATCAGCCCAATATGAGTTAAGGAAAAAACCATCAACCCAAACCTGGACAACTACCATGGAAGAGGTTTCCTTTTTATTGATAGATAGTTCATTAAGGGCAAAACCCAAATCCCCGAATAAAGTTTTTGGGGATTCAATACTTATCAGTGTTCTTTTCTCTATGGTAAAACGCCCTTCAATGATATCGGAAATTGCGGGAAGTATCTCCGTACGCGGGATACTTGAAAGAAACCCCATACGGCCCAAATTAATACCGACAATAGGAATCCCTGAATCCCTGACGATCTGAACGGCATCCAACATCGTACCATCTCCACCTACTGAAATAAGATAATCAGCCTTCCCCCTGAGTTGATCATGGTTATTAAATGTGCGGATATCCTGGTTCAGCACAATATTTCCCTTGATAAACTGGTAGAAAGATTCCCAAATGATCAGACTGCAACCCGAGTCTTCCAGTTTACCGATTAATAAGCGGAAATAGTCCAGGTGATCCTGATTAAAAGCCTTCCCAAAAATTGCAACTGTCATTTTCATTTCTCCTGAATTTCAAATTCCGGCAATAAAGTGTATAAAGATACCATTTTCACCGGATCTGTTAAATGAGTATTCAATTCGAAACACCTTGTCATAATAGGTAACGAGGTCGAGTCCGATACCTGTGCCCAACAATAAAGTCTGAGGCAATTTATTCCCACTTTCGATTCCGGAATCAGCCCATGTATAGCCGGCATCACCGAATGCTGTGAGATAAGCCGCATAATGAATTTTACCAAATTTTGGAGAAGGGATGGCACCTACGGTAATTTCCTTTTCCGGAAGCAAGGCAAACCTGATAGAATTGCGGGTCAGAAGGTAATGAGTACCATCTATAACATAGTATTCATAACCCCTCACATAGTCACGGTCATAGCCTAACCCCTGCATCAGGAAATAGGGCTGATGCTTGTTTGCCGATATCTTACCCACCAGGCTGCCTCCATAATACCAGCGTTTTGAAATCGGGATAAATATTCGGGAGGTTGATTTCATCCAAAACTGATTAACCGGCTTTTCGAAAGCCAGTCCAAATCCTCCTTTCAGTATTTCCAAATCCATATACCAGCCTGATAGCGGATAATACCGTGCATCCCGGTAATCCGCTTTCAGCTTATAATAGAGGCTCAAATAATTGCCAGAACCAAACTCCTTGTAAAAATAGTCCGGATTGGCTTTTAATAAGGTATCTGCAAATGAAACATACTGATACTTCAATGACAGGTTATGCATCACATGAATGTTTCTCCTGTAGGATATGAGCCATGCAACATAAATCTGCTTCAGCAGGTGGTTTTCATCAAAAAGGTATTTCAAATGGTCTGATATAGTGGAAAAGCCCACTTCTCTCCTGTTCAGGTATCCCATCTCGATTCCTGTACCTAATTTCTTTGCCTTATCAATATAAGGAATTGAATAAATTAATGAGAAATGCTGGTTTTTCCCGAACCTCAGCAAAAGATCCAGGTTTTCCATTCTTCCTCTGAAATTGCTCCATTTCAAACGAAACCCATAATTAACCCTGGAATAATCCCTGGATTTCCACCAGGAATTAAAATTCCGGTCTGTGAGTTCAAAGATTGGTGATGGCCATATGTACCACCTCTCAACTACTTCTATCCGGATATCAAGGCTATTCCCATTTTTTACCTCATAAATTGACACAAAATTGAACAGTGAAGTATTGAGGAGATTTTTGCGTGACTGCTCAATCCGTTGCTCATAATCGGAGCTATACAAGGTATCGCCTTCTTTAAAAAGCAGTTCCCGATATAAGATCACATCTTTTGTAATCGCATTACCCAGGAAGGAGATTTTATTTACAACAAACCATGGATGATCTGCGTCAAAAGGATGGGATATTGCAAATGAAACTTGATTAACCAGTAAAAACGCCATGCCTGAAAGAATAATCCTTAGAACTTTGGCAAATTCCCGCATGGATAGTTTCATTGAGTGATTAAATATTCAGATAATTCATCAGGATATTGTACCGCTCCCTCAGGCTATCAAAATAATCTGATTCAAAATAAGATGCTTTGATAGTGTAATTATAGCGCAGAAAAGTCTGGATAATTGGCTGTATATCCATTTTATTTAACTTAAGTGTTAGTTCAGCCCGGAGGGAATCGGGCTGTGATTTCATATATAAGCTCAACAAGCGAGCATCATTGGATTCAATGATCTGGGCAATTTCAATTAATGAGAAATCATTTACATTCAGTTCAAGGACAATGATTCCTCCGGGATTATCGACAGCTGTAATAGTTGAAAGATTTTCGACCAGGCCTGTCAGGGTTATTACGCCGAGGTAATGATTATTCTCATCTACCACAGGTAAAAGGCTGAGCTTGAATTCCGCAAATGCACTGATAACTGAATAGACATGGTTGGATTGCAAAACAGCAATTTTACTTGGGCTAAGGTTATGCTTTTCTAAAGTTTCCTCAAAGCTGTTGGCTGAATAGATCTCGTCTTCTGTAACCAGTCCGAGGTAATTGGTTCCATCCACAACCGGAAGATGTGACACTTTAAATTCATCGAACCAATGCAATGCGGTTAATCCTGTATCTGTTGGTGAAAGATTCAGAACGTCTCTGGTGATCAAATCCCTGGCAATCATAGCTCGAGTTCTTTAAGTGTAACATAAAGGAATAGTAAAGATTTAAGCAGAAACAACCTGTAAAAGCAAATAACCCTTTCCATTTTCAATAGTATCTCAATCCTATCCCTGTGTTTTGTAGTTTTGCAGTAAAGAAGATTTGGCAATGACAAAGTTAAGTGTAAATATTAATAAAATAGCCACGATCCGGAATGCCAGGGGTGGAAATATGCCGGATGTATTGAAAGCAGCTATAGATTGTGAGCTTTTCGGAGCCGAAGGCATCACTGTTCATCCACGGCCGGATGAAAGGCATATCAGGTATAAGGATGTATTTGAGATCAGCCCAATGATCAGGACTGAATTCAATATTGAAGGGAATCCGATCCCTCAATTTATTGAGATGGTGCTGAAAATTAAGCCCCACCAGGTAACGCTTGTCCCGGATTCACATGATGTACTTACATCCAATGCAGGCTGGGATACGAAAACACACAGGAATTTCCTGAAAGAAGTAATTGCTGAATTCAAATCACAAGGCATCAGAACCTCTATTTTCGTTGATCCGGATGTTGAAATAATCCGTGCAGCAGTTGAAACAGGCACTGACAGGATTGAATTATACACCGAATCTTATGCACGCCTATATCCCATAAACCGGGAAACAGCCATTGAACCTTATATCATAGCTGCCAATGCGGCAATAGAAGCTGGCCTTGGAATAAATGCCGGGCATGACCTGGACCTCAATAATCTTTGGTATTTCTCACGTAATATCCCCGGACTTCTTGAAGTTTCTATCGGACACGCCCTGGTTAGTGATGCCCTTTATTTCGGACTTGAGAAAACTATTCAATCATACCTTTTACAATTGAAGTAATGAGACATTCAAAATCCCTTCTTTTCCTTTTCGTTGTATCTCTTACATATAGTGTTTACTCCCAAACCATTATTGATGCAACCCAACTGGAAACCCATGACGGACTTGCTTATCAATCGGGAAGTAAGACCCCGTTCTCCGGAAATGCTGTTCACTGGTTTCGTCCCGGACAGAAACAGGTTGAATCGGGTTACCTGAATGGGAAACTGTCAGGTATCGAGACAACCTGGTATGGGGATGGAAAGAAATTCATGGAGATCACTTATGTAAATGGTGATTTTAATGGACCTTACAGGCAGTGGTATCCTAACGGGCAGCTTGAACTTGAGAAAATTTATTCAGGTGGTATGATGAATGGACCTTCTACTCATTGGTATGAAAACGGGAATAAAGAAAACGAAGGTGTATTCAATGATTGTCGTGAAACAGGATCCTGGGTATTCTATCATCCCAATGGAACAAAAATGAAGGAAGGTATTTTCAAAGAAGGATTTGAAGAAGGGAAATGGTTATTCTGGGATGAGTCTGGCAAAAAAATGAAAGAAGTGATCTATAAAGATGGAACACAAATCAGTGAAACGATTATTGATCAATAAGAACATCATGAAATCCACAACTCTCTTACTGAAACGATGGTGGATCATTGCGATTACAGTTTTTTTTGTAGTCCCCACCCTTCAATGCCAGCAGAAAATAAATTTCCTTCATGAATCCATTCAACAGAAATGGAAATCTCCGGAAGGGTTAATGATTCCGGAATCTGTTAAGTATGATTCCGACAGGAAGGTTTTATATATTTCCAATATTAATGGAATTCCTTCTGAAAAAGATGGAAACGGGTTCATTTCTAAACTATCGCTAGATGGACAAATAATTGATTTAAAATGGATTACAGGTCTGGACGCCCCGAAAGGAATGGGGATCTTTCAAGACTTTCTCTATGTGAGTAATATTACAGAGATTGTGAAAATTGATATCCTGAAAGGTGAAATCGTAAAAAGATATCCTGCAATAGGTTCACAATTCCTGAACGATATTGATATAGATGAAAAGGGCACTGTTTTTTGTTCAGACATGAAATCTTCAAGTATATATCGCATTGATAATGACACAGCTACCGTTTGGATAAGTGGAGAAGACCTTAAAGGTTGCAACGGTTTATATTATAGCCAGGGGTATTTGTTTATAGGAGCGGATGGTAAAATCCTGAAGGCTGATATAACCACGGGGCAACGACAAATCGCATTCACTCAGACCGGCTCAATTGATGGATTGGAATCCTATGAGAAAGAAATGTTCCTTTTTAGCGATTATAAAGGCTCGGTATATAAAGCACATTCGGGGGCTGAGAAGGAGCTTCTTCTAAATACAACTTCTTCAGGAATCAATGCAGCTGATATTGAATATATTCCGGAATTAAAACTACTGTTGGTACCAACTTTTAATGATAATCACGTGACTGCATACCAGTTATTATGAAACTATTTTACAGGCATTTCGGAGAGGGCAAACCCCTCATCATTCTTCATGGTTTGTTTGGTCAGAGTGATAATTGGGTTTCCATAGGCCGACGTTTTGCAGAGAAATTTTCGGTATTTATTCCTGATCAAAGGAATCATGGGCAATCCCCGCATGCTACTGTTCATACCTACCCTGCCCTCTCAGATGACCTTTTTGAATTTATGGAAGAGCATCAAATAAAAGACGCAATACTGATCGGGCATTCAATGGGAGGGAAAGCTGCTATGTCATTCGCATTGGAACACCCGGAAATGGTGAGTAAACTGGTCGTTGTAGATATAAGTCCAAGGAAATACCCTGAAAGGAGTATTCATACCCAGGTAATCAGCCAGATGCTTTCGATAAACCTTTCAGTCTTGAAATCCCGGACAGAGGTAGAGCATATACTTGAGGAAAAAATGCCTGACCCAAGGATACGTTTCTTCATTTTAAAGAACCTTTATTATAAAATGCCAGGAGTATTGGCATGGAGGCTCAACCTTGATGCTATTAACCACAACCTTGATCATTTATTTGATGGAATCAATACGGATCAAAGCTTTGCGAAACCTACACTATTTATTAAAGGAGGGCTTTCAGACTATATAATCGAGGAAGATATCCCTACAATTAAACGCATATTTCAAAATGTGACGCTAAAAACAATTCCCGGGGCAACGCATTGGGTAAATGCAGATGCCCCGGAAGAATTGATTTCGTTTGTAAATGAATTTTTAGCTAATAGCTGAGTTCAGTTTTCAGCTATGCATTCCTGAGGATGATTAATACCTGACAACATCAATGCTGGCCATTCCTGCCTCCAGCGTGATATAAATTTTCTTTGCAGATGAATTGAATCCTTCAGTTTTATAATGATGGTTATCAATCTTAGTGAAGTCATTGAAATTCTTGCTGGCCAGGAAAGTATTTGTGGTAATTTCACAGCCTGCCTCCCTGGGAACCCTTACAGTAATAGATGCAGCACCTGCTTCAACATTCACATGAGACTCCGGACTTTCGCTTCCAAGCTTAATATCTATATCAGAGGCTCCGCCTTGAATATTGATTTTCCGGGTTTTGTAAGGACTTAAATCAAAATCTACTTCAGCTGCTCCAACATTCAACTCGAAATCCCAGGTTGGAATTTTATTTAATTTCAACTCAACCGTATTCCTGACTTCACCTTTAAATTCAGCTTTATCAAGGGAAAGTTTAATAATTCTCAAACTGTCCTTATCTTCAGAGGTCATTGAGTAATGTCCCTGAGAACCGGTCCTGTCGAGTTCAATAAGCTTGGAGGTAGAGTCTTTAATTGTAAATTCCCCCACCCCAATATTCAGGTTCAGTAAAGCGTATTTTACAACTGAATCCATATCTTCTGTGAGATTCTGGGAGATGGGGGCTGCATAATCAATTTTATCATCCCGGTCATTGTAATTGAACTTCCATTTCCAGGGGTCATTATTACCAAATTGTTGAACTACAATAAATGTGATAATAATGGTAGCAATTGAAAGTACTGCTTTAATCCAATCCTTGATAGGGATTACAGAAATTCCCCAGAGAATCAGGATTACCGGCCAGAGATTCCACATGGTATGCCAGTTGAAGCTTATGGCACCGGTATTTTTGAGGATGAACAGGACGCCTATCAAAACCAGAAGGATGCCCCAGAATATTTTACGATAGCTCATTGTATGTATGGTTAGGGTTTGTTTGTTTGAAGAAATCTACTTGTAATTTCAGGCAGAACGATTTAAGAAGGATATCCAATTATGATTGCTTCTTCTTCTCTGAAAAATTGGTGATAATAAGCACAGCTCCAACAACTACAAGAATGACAGGCCATAAGTCTCCAAAATCAATCCTGGGGATGAGTTTATCAGCCAGGAAAATAGAGCCCAAAGTAATCAGCACCAATCCACCGATAAGTCCGCCCCTTGTACTCTTTTCTTTCTCAAATTGAAAGGGAGGCATAGGCTCTGCCTGGTAAGATTGTGAACTATCAGCTGAATATTCAGATGAACCGGGAGGAGGAGGAGGAGGAGTGGTAGTATCGCCTCCCATATTGAAAGACGGTGGCATAATAGGTCGTGGCGGGATCGCGATCCAAAGGATAATATAAACGAGGACTCCACCCCCACCTGCAAGTGCAATAACTAAGAATAACATCCTGATGATAATGGGATCTACATCGAAATAATCTGCTATTCCTCCCGCAACACCACCGAATACGCGACTGGTTGTTGAACGGTATAAACGATTAGTCTTTTCCATGATTGAATTTCTTTATTTTTCACCATCTGACGCAAGCTTTTCTTCAAGGTTACAAAATTGTGTTCTGAAGATAAATTTCCCCGAAATAAAATTTGAAGAAAGCTGGAATCAGTCAGATAAGTTGCCCCGAAAATTGAGATAATAGACTGTAATATAGGTTATTACTAATCTCTATTAATTATTCGATGGCTTTTGGCGTTACTTTTTTTGAAACCAGGATACTAATCTCATACAATGCCCAAAGAGGGATAGTCACAATGATCTGGCTGAAAACATCAGGGGGTGTAATAATAGCTGCAATAATGAGGACAAGCACAAAAGCATATTTCCGGTTTCGGATCAGAAAAGCAGGTGTTACAAGCCCTACTTTGGAAAGCACAAATATGATCACCGGAAGTTCAAAAACGAGTCCTACCGAAAGGATAACTGAAACAACAGTACTAATATAGGAACTCAAAGCGATCTGATTAGCAACCATTGTGCTTACCTGGTAGGTCCCCAGGAAATTCAATGTCCAGGGTACCATGAAAAAATATGAGAATAATATTCCGACCAGGAAGAGAAATGACATGACAAATACTGCAGAACGGGCATACTTCCGTTCCTTTTCATAAAGGGCTGGCTTGATGAATTGCCATAGCTGCCAGAAGATGTATGGCATTGCCAGAATCAGCCCGGCAACCATAGAAATGGTCATATGGGTTGTAAACTGCCCTGATAAATTAAAGTTAATGAGTTCAATGTGGGTATCAGTCATGCAAAGTGAATCAACATGAAGCCATTCACCTAGCTGGCACAACCATTTATAGGTAATAAACTCCCCGTCTTTAGGAGCAAGAATGATTTTGTCGAAAATGATATCTCTGTTCAAAAAGGCAGCAATAGCCATCACCAGCACTGCAAGCACAATCCTGACAAGTCGCTTACGCAGTTCCCCAAGATGATCCCAGAAGGTCATCTCTTTCCCTGTATCTGCTGATTTACCCTTAAAGATCTTTTCCTTTAATGACATTTATATCACTTGATACCGGCAAAAGTAATGATTTGAAAGGTATGTTTAGCCTTCAAATCACCCACCTTCAATTTACTAAAAGGAATATTTAAAAAAAATGAACAAAAAAGGCCTCCTCAATCATCTAATTGATGACTAAATTTGTTTACTGTTCATCAATGAATATTCGACTCACATATAAATCCCTTCTATTACCTGCTTTACAGTGGGCAGATGTGTATTTTATCCTGGTCCTTTTGACTTGCTTTTCCTCATCCCGTCTATCTGCAGAAGGCACTAAACAATTGGAACCTGTTAATGCGCCATTAAAATCTTATTGTCGTATTTCACTTACAAATAATACAACCGATTACAGGATTCCTTTTGCTCTGGTGGGATGCGATGAAGTTTACCGGTTAAATATTAATATAAAGGATTATACCAAGGAGAAAATCTACCTTGGTTTTGGAGAAATTACCAATTACTTTGAAGATACTTCTGTCATAATTTCAGACGTAAAATTCCAGGTTCGGAATCCGGATGATATTATTGTGCCAGGTTTTTCCCTTAAGACATTACCAGATGCACCGGGAGAGGCCGGATTCATACAATCCAGGAATGAAGCCAATGCCGGTCCTGAAATATCCGGCTCTAACCTGTCGGGATATAGTCCTCTGATTATTATACCAGACCGTAATGGTGATTACTACATAGAATTTGAGATCCCATCCATGGGACAAACTGAAGCCCGTGTTTTCAAATACTTTGATATAACCGTTGCTTCGGGAGTGAATCCTCTCCCTGGCCGACTGTGGAGTAAAACCTGGCAATTAAGCTCTTCTAATGTGGATTCGGAAGTGAATAGTTCCCATTCCATTTTCTACATTTATTCGGATGATGGCATTGTAACCAGTTTCGATTGCAATGGATTAGCCGGCGGAATCTGGGCAATTTACAGCAATGAGTATGGTTGCAGCACTGCCGGAAACTGGAGTGAACGCAGACGTTCAATCATAGGAAATGCAACAGTTTCACCTCAATACAAAATCTTCCTCAACGACCCTGATCCGTCGATTTACCCGTCGGGCCAGGTGGGCACAATGAATAGCTTCGATGTAATCACAGCAGATTGCGACACCCTAATCATCTTCACTGCAGATGTAAGCAAAAAAGGAAACATTGAAATCCTGTTGGACTTACCACCTTCAAATCCTGGAACTGTTGGGGTGGAAGATGTACAACTAGGCTACCCGGTAGTTCAGGGGACCAACATACTTCTGCCCGGCTGGGATGGAATGAGTGCCATTGGTAAACCCATTCCAAATGGAACGATCATTGGTGCAAGAATCCGATACCTCAATGGGTTATCAAATCTTCCTTTATTCGATGTGGAGGATAATCCCTTAGGATTCAAGGTTGATATTCAAAGGCCCATACCAATAAGCGGCATTTCCAAAATGAAAGTTTACTGGGATGATCTGTTATTGCCATCAGCTGCCAATCCAACAATCAATACAACTTTAGGATGCATTTATGAAGAAAGTGCTCCTGTTTCCGGTTGTCATGAATGGACCATAGAATCAACCCTTGGCGATAAGAATACCCTCAATTCATGGTGGTATTATTCCACTGACGAGGTTTTAAGTCTTCCCTTTACAATCAATATGGGTCCATCCACTGGCCATATTAGTGGTCCTGACCAGGTATGTTTTGGACAATCAGCAATATTCAGAACTCAAAGTATACCCCATGCCGAGAAATATATCTGGGAATTAACCGGGCCAGGCGTTTCGATGACATTTGAGAAAACAGCACCTGATACAACGCTTTACAAGCAATTTTCAAATACTCTTCAACCGGGAGTTTATAGCCTTACTGTGAAAGGTTCCAATCAGTCATGTGGTATCGGACCCTCAACTAATTTCACAATCTTTGTTTACAATAACCTTTCACCACCCATTTCTGGTCCAGGCCAGGTGTGTGCCAATAGTACCAGCCAGTTTGCTGTTAACGGAGCTTATACAAATATTAGCTGGCTGAGTGCGAAAGGAACCATTCAGTGACCGGCTGACCTGAATATCGTTAACATCAACTGGAGTGAATCAGGTATTGATACGCTGAAGGTAATAACTACAAATGTTGATTGTGGCACCAGAACTTCACTGATACCCATAATCATTAAACCCTCCCCGGCAGTAGAGTTCGAATATCCTGTGCTGGGCACAACCTGCCTGGGTGTCGAAGCAAATTTTGCTGATCAATCCCATATTCAGGGCGCTATTATTGTTTCCAGAACCTGGGATTGGGGAGATGGAAATACTGAATCCGTTAATGGAACCAATGTCATTCATAATTTCAAAACAGAAGGAAACTTTAATGTTACTTTAAGAGTGAGTTCAGATCAGGGGTGCCACACCGAGACTTCCCATAATATAAGGGTAATCCCCCTTCCACAGGCTGAATTCAGTGTTTACCAGAACTGCATCTCTGATTCAGTCCAGTTCACGGATCATTCTGTAGGAGAGAATATTAACCAATGGCACTGGTCGTTCCCGGTAAATGCAACCGTAGTTAATCCGCAGCTTTCTGCTGAATCGAGGGCAATATTTAATACCACTGGAACATTCCCGGTGAGATTAGTGGCTACAAATCTATATGGTTGTAGCGATACGATCAGTAAAGACGTTAAGATTCATGAACATCCGCAGGCTGATTTTTCTATGGAGAATCCTTGTCAAAACCAGGAAATATTGTTTACAGATCAGAGCACCCCGGCAGATACACTCATTGAAAACTATAAATGGAAAGTGACTTCAACAGCCCGTTCGCAAAACACTTATGAAGGAAATCCGGTTAAAATAATTTTTGAAGATGCTCAAACATACACACTTGTGCATGAAATCACCGACTTTTTCGGATGTAAAGGCTCTATTACTTCCCTGATTCCGGTTAATCCCACACCCGAAAGCCTGTTTGAAAGCACTGACAATTATAATAACATCAATGGTTTGCTGACCTTTTCCAATCAATCCAACGGTGCTACTGAGTATTCCTGGGATTTTGGGAATGGTGAAACTTCGTCACTTTTTGAACCGGAAATTAAATATAACCAGGAAGGTTCATATACAATTATCATGATTGCTTCTAATGCAGAAGGGTGCTACGACACAGCTTACTGGTCCTATTATTACACACCGGGCTTATATTTGCCCAATGCTTTTTCACCTGACCAAAATGGCAAAAATGATGTTTTCAAACCGATTTCACAAAGCAACTCCTTGACTCCTTACAGCTTACAGATTTTCAACCAATGGGGGCTCCTGATTTTTGAAAGTAATGATCCGGGCTGGGGATGGGACGGGACTTTCAGAGGTGAACCCTGCTCCATGGGTGATTATATTTACCTTGTAAAGTACAATGAAACACATGAATCTCAATCCAGGATAATCCACCGGAAAGGAATATTCACCTTAGTCAGGTAATTCCCCTTCATACGGGACTTTCATTGGTACATTATTATACTATTATTGTATTTTCGCTTTATTAATCCGATTCAGATGACAGCTTCCCATCGCCTGAACTCCCTGGATGCCTTCAGGGGTCTGACTATTCTTGGAATGATCATAGTAAATAATCCAGGTGACTGGGGTACTATTTATCCCCCATTACAACATGCAGAATGGATCGGCTGCACACCTACTGACCTTGTTTTCCCTTTCTTTCTGTTCATCATGGGGTTTTCACTTTATCTGTCAACCACCCGAAGGAAGCAGAAAGGAGCCACTAACTCTGAATTATTTGCCCACCTTGCTAAACGTTCAGGGATCATTTTCCTGATAGGGTTAATATTAAATGCTTTCCCATTTAACAACCTGGCTGAATTAAGAATCCCAGGTGTTTTGCAACGAATTGCCATTGTAAATTTTGCCTGTGGAATATTGCTTATCTATTCTAAGCGGCATACCCGCTTGTTTCTTGCTTCGTTAATACTTCTTGGCTATTGGATACTGCTTGAGTACATTCCATCTCCTCTTTCACTATTTCCAACCATTGCATATGAAACAAACTGGGTAGCCTGGATTGACCAATCCATTCTTGGAAAACATACATGGGCATTGATGCCACTGATGGATCCGGAAGGGATTCTCAGCACATTCCCGGCAATAGCCAGCGGTATACTAGGGATAGAGATGGCATTCCTGTTTTCCAAAGCAACCGGTAGTAATGAGAAAACCATAACCCTTTTCTTCATAGGATTCATACTGACAGCTGCCGGGCTGGCATGGAGTCCATTGTTCCCGATGGTAAAAAAACTTTGGACCAGTTCTTATGTACTTTATACCACAGGATTAGCTTCAATGACACTCGGTTTATTCTACAGAATTATTGATCATGAAGGCAAAAAGAAATACTTTAATCTTTTAATAGCATTTGGATTGAATCCGCTGGCTCTTTATGTTGGATCAGAACTGCTTATTATGACTCTTTGGCTAATTCCAGTATTCGGATCCCAAAATTTCACTTTTAACACATGGGTTTTCAAAGGTTTATGCAATATTGGACTTCATCCTTTGAATGCGTCCTTAATCTGGGCTTTGATTTATACCGGTTTTTGGGCAGGGATTGCTACAATCCTCTATCGAAAGAAACTCATTATTAAGCTATAATCATTATTTTACAAGTATTTCTTCTTTCCAGAACAAGCTTTTTCACTTGCCTTATTTCTCAGTAGTTTATACTTTTATAAATTACAGGTAATATCTTCAGGAAAGTCATATAACTTTTTAACTCTTAGTCTATTAATTATTGGTATTCTCATCCTAAATCTTCCAGATGGTATCAATATTACGTATTTTAATGATTGAAGACTCCACGACTGACAGTGAACTCATTATCAGGGAGATAAAAAAATGTGGAATAGAATTCACAGAACTTGTGGTGGAAACAAGAGAGGATTTCATTCGTGCTATTGGAGAATTTAATCCTGATATAATCCTTTCTGATTATGCATTACCTGAATTCGATGGTATGCAGGCATTGAGGATTCAGCAAGAACTGGCTCCTAACGTTCCTTTTATTCTCGTAACCGGCTCAGTGAATGAAGAAACGGCTGTAGAATGCATGAAATCCGGTGCTGATGATTATATTATCAAACAAAATCTAAAACGTCTTTGTGAAGCTATTAAAGGGGCAATTGAAAAGAAAACGCTTATCAGGGAGAAAGAAGCTTATGAGGCCATTCTTGTACAAAGTGAATCACGATACAGGTCACTATTTGAAAACTCAGCTGTCCCAATTTTTGAAGAGGATTTTTCTTTAGTTAAAGAATTGCTTGACGAAATCAAGAAACAAGGAATCACAGATTATCGTGCATATTTTGATAAACACCCTGAAGAAATTGTTCGTTGTTCATCGTTAATTAAGATAGTTGACATAAATGCCGAGAGTCTTCGTTTCTTCAATACTACAACAAAAGATGAGATCTTAAATGATATAATGACAGGATTTCTGGATGAATCCTGGCCTTCATTCAAAGAAGAAATTATTGCACTTGCAGAAGGAAAAACTTACTTTGAATGCGAAATCCCTATATCGACTTTTAATTGGGAGCACAAGGATGTGATCCTGAAATTATCTGTCAGGCCTGATAGTCTTAATACACTCAAGCATGTATATGTATCCTTTGTAGATATCACAGCCCGTAAACAAGCACAGGCTGCGCTGGCTGAAAGTGAAGAATTATTCAGGATAGCTTCAGAAAATGCCATCATCGGAGTTTGTATGATGACTCTTGAAGGTCAATTTATGTTTGTTAATAATGCAGTTTGTGATCTCTGGGGGTATACAAAGGAAGACTTAATGAATCTCAATTTTCAGGACATTCTTCATCCTGAAGATAGGAAAGATGGAATGGAATTACTTCAACGGCTGGCATCCGGAGAGATTCAGCATTCAAATAATGAACAGAAGTACCGGCATCAGAATGGATCTGATATCTGGGCATCTGTTTCTACTGGAATGATTCATAGCTCAATTCAAAGGAAAGAGTACTTTGTGTTTTATATCCAGGATATTACCAGGAGAAAGGAAGCAGAAATTTCGGTGCGCAGAAGTGCAGATTTATATTGTACGCTCACTGAAAACATGAAGGATGTGGTTTGGATTCTAGATCCTGAAACCCTGCGATTCAAGTATATCAGCCCGTCTGCCAAGCGTATGGTAGGGTTTTCTTCCGATGAAATTATGGGAGTAACCATGGATGCCATGGTAGCCCCTGAGTACAGGGAAAAGCTGCAGAAGGATATGTTGAAAATCATTAATGATTGTTCATCAGGTATAGAGAATACAGGCACTTATCATACCCAGGTAATTAAACAACCCTGTAAGGATGGAACCTTTATCTGGGCTGAAATCACTGCATATGCCTATTTAAATGAGGAAACCGGAAAACTTGAGCTCCGTGGCACTCATCGTGATATCACTGAGCGTAAGAATACCGAGGAAATAGTAAGGAAAAGTGAGGAAAAATTCAGACTCCTATATGAGAATGCTGCTGACCCGATTCAATTACTGGATGAAAACCTGAATTTTGTAGACTGTAATGAAGCTACTTTAAAAATCCTTGGATTAGAAACAAAAGAACAATTTAGAGCATATAGTCCTTCTCAAATATCCCCGGAATTCCAGCCTGATGGACAAGCTTCCTTAGAAAAATCAATTGAATTGGTTAAAAACGCCTATGAGAAAGGGAGTCACCAATTTGAATGGGTTCATCGCCGGGTGAATGGAGAGCTGTTTACCGTTGACATCAATCTCACCAAAGTATTAATGGGGGATAAAAGCCTTCTTCTTGTTCATATGCGCGATATAACAGTCCGCAAACAGGTTGAAGAAAAACTGAGGGAAAGGGAGAAATCTCTCCGGACACTCATTAACTCCATGCCGGACATTGTTTGTTTTAAAGATGGAGAAGGACGATGGTTAGAAGCCAATTCCTTTGATCTTGAATTATTCGAATTAGCTGATGTAGACTACAGGGGGAAGAAAGATTCCGAACTGGCTGAATACAATGATTTCTATAAAGAAGCCCTATTGAATTGCGAAAAATCAGATGAAATTACCTGGCTGAAGGGAGAGCAAATGAGGGGTGATGAAGTAATCCCTCGCCCTGATGGCACTGAATTAACTTTTGACGTAATTAAAGTTCCTTCATTTGATGAATATGGGAACAGAGCCGGTTTACTGGTAATTGGAAGAGATGTTACCAACCGGAAAATCATTGAACAAGCACTGCAAAAAAGTGAAGAGAAGTTCAGGATTTTGGCTGAAAATGCATCTGATGTAATCTGGACAATGGATATTTATGGGAAGAATACCTATATGAGTCCATCCATTACCCGCCTCAGGGGTTATACAGCCGAAGAAGCAATGGCGCAGTCCTCTACAGAATCCCTCACACCTGAAACTGCAGGAAGAGCAAATGAAATTCTTAAAAGATGCTATTTCTAAAATTGAAAATGGTGAACGTTTCGAAAATTACAGTCTTTTACTCGAACAACCATGCAAAGACGGTTCAACCGTTTGGGTAGAAGCAACTGGGTAAGTCGGTATGAATTGCATAAAAAGAATGAGAAATAGCAAGTTTATCACCTTATAAGGCGGAGGTTTCAAGAAATGTCACGGATAGGAGAAAAGCAGAAGAACTACTCAGGGAACGCCAGTATTGGTTGAGTGAAAGTCAGCGCGTTGGCAGGATCGGCTCGTTCAGCATTGATATCATTAATGATATATGGAGTTCTTCCGAAGTATTGGATGAAATCCTTGGAATTGATGCACAAACCCCTAAAACTTTGCGCTCATGGCTTGATTTCACTCATCCCGATCATAAAGATGAGATACAAAACTATCTGATTGAAGAAGTACTTGGAAAAAGATCTGAATTCAATAAAGAGTATAAAATAATCAGGGTAAATGATGGAGTTGAACGATGGGTATGGGGAAAAGGAGAGCTAACCTTTGACGAATCCGGTGAAGCTACCAAAATGATTGGCACCTTACTGGATATTACAGAGCGGAAGATGGTGGAAGAAGCCCTCATAGGAGCTAAGAATAAGGCAGAAGAAAATGACCGCCTGAAAACAGCCTTCCTGAACAATATTTCACATGAAATCCGGACTCCTATGAATGCCATTATCGGGTTCTCCGGATTCCTGAATGATCCTACACTATCAGAAGATAAGCGGAAATATTTCACAGAAATTATCTGTAACGCAAGCAATCACCTGCTTTCCATTATAACTGATATTATTAATATTGCTACTATAGAAGCTGGCCAGGAGACCATAAAGACCAGCAAGGTCAATATTAACCAGATGCTGAGGAATCTGGAGAACCAGTTCGAAATTAAGGCAGTCAGTCAGAATTTGAAACTGAATTGTCAAACACCTTTACCAGATTCTGACATTAATCTGGAGACAGATGAAACGAAACTGATACAGGTTATGTCAAACCTCATTGGGAATGCAATGAAATTCACTAAGAATGGTCATGTTTCCTTTGGATATACACTTAAGGATCACAGCATTGAATTCTTCGTGGAAGATTCCGGAATTGGAATTCCCTCCCATATGCATACTGAAATATTTGACCGTTTCAGACAAGCTGACAGTACTATTGCACGGCAATTTGGAGGCACTGGACTTGGCCTTTCTATCTCAAAAGCTTATGTTGAGTTATTAGGAGGTAAGATCTGGCTAAAATCAGCTCCCGGTCAAGGTTCTATTTTCTATTTTACCCTTCCTTTTGAATTGGCTAGAAACGGCCATCATAAAGAGACACAAAAAGAAAATGATAATTTTCTTAATTTTGAAGCACCTAAGAATTTATTGATCGCTGAAGATGAAGACTTGAATTTCATGCTATTGGATCAGCTTCTAGCCAACCAGAATTTTAACCTTATCAGGGTAATGAATGGGGCTGAAGCGGTTCATGCATGTAAATCCAACCCGGACATTGACCTGGTTTTAATGGATGTAAAAATGCCTGTTATGGATGGTTATGAAGCCTCCAGGATAATTAAGCAGCAATTTCCCCATTTACCAATTATAATGCAAACAGCTTATGCGCGGGAATCTGATAAGCTGAAAGCCTTCGAATGCGGATGTGATGGATATATAGCAAAGCCCATTATCATCAATGAATTCATGGACCTTCTAAAATCTCACCTGAAACAAGAAGAAACCTCCCTGATAAAATGAAAACCTGCTCTTTCCTGATTCTGATCATCTTCTTCCCACTAATTATTTTAGGACAAGAAACAGAAGCAGAAAAAGAGGCCAGGATGAAATGGTTCGCCGAAGCACGATTAGGTGTATTCATACATTGGGGTATATATTCCGTGAAAGGAGTGGATGAATCCTGGTCCTTCTATAATCGCTACCTCCCCTATGAGGAATACATGAAGCAGACCAAAGGATTCACTGCTTCTAAATATGACCCTGAATCCTGGGCTTCCCTCATTAAGGAAAGCGGTGCCAGGTATGCGGTTCTTACGACAAAACATCATGACGGGGGTGGCTCTTTTCGACACTAAACAAAGTGATCTGAATGTCATTAAGAAAACACCTGCCGCTAAAGACCTGGTGAAACCTTTCTGTGATGCCCTTCGTAAACAGGGAATCAAAAATGGTCTGTATTTTTCCATGCTCGACTGGTCACATCCTGATTACCCCAAGTTCCTGAATAACCAGTCGAGATACGAAAATGACCCGATTCGCTGGAATCGTTTTTTGGAATTCAGGAAAAATCAAATTCATGAATTGGCTGCTTATAAACCCGACCTGCTTTGGTTTGATGGCGACTGGGATTATAATGCCGATGAATGGAAATCGAAGGAAATGAGAAACCTCATTAATGAATGGATGCCCGGAGTAATTGTGAATTCCAGGATTAATGGGTATGGCGACTATGCAACACCTGAGCAGGGAGTGCCGCTTACATCCCCAAATGAACCCTATTGGGAATTGTGCATGACCATGAATGATTCCTGGGGATTTCAACCCAATGATAAGAATTACAAATCCTCCAACCAGGTGATCCGGATCTTTACAGATTGTATCAGCATGGGTGGAAACCTGCTACTCGATATTGGTCCGAAACCTGATGGAACTATTCCCTCCGAACAGGTAGCCATTCTCAAAGCACTTGGCAGATGGACAAAGAAACATGCTGAAGCTATTTACGGAACACAGGCGGGAATACCGAAAGATTATTTCTATGGCCCGACTGCTTTATCCAAAGACAGTACAACACTCTATTTATTTATCACTAATAAACCTAATGGCCCCTGATGATAAAGGGCCTGAAAAACCCGGTCAACAGGGTGTGGGTTGTGGGGAATGGCACCAAACTGAAGACAGAAGTGATGATGAAGAGCTATTGGAGCGAGGTGCCTGGTATTTTATATATTGATCTTCCTGAAGAATCCCTGGATGAAGAAGTAACAGTAGTCGCAGTTCTTCTGAAAGGAAAATTGACCTCTCACAACCTCCAGGTAATTTTACCTGGATGAGTCTTTCAATCTTAATTCCGGATTTTATCATCTTTTAACAGACTGGCTGCTAACAAAGGAGCTATAGACATGTTGAATATTCAGATACAATTTTCAAACAACATTTAGAATGAAAAAACTTGCATTAGTAACCGGTGCTTCTGGAGGAATAGGGTATGAACTTGCCTGTATCCTGGCTGAGAATAATTACGACTTGATTTTGGTCGCCCGAAGCCTCCAGAAACTCGAAGAAATAAAATTACAGCTGGAGACAAAGCATAAAATCAGCTGCCTTGTTATTGAGGCGGATCTTTCAAATATTGAAGAAGCAATGATGGTTGTTAAAACGACCTTAGGAAAGAACCTTACTATTGATATATTGATTAACAATGCAGGGTTTGGTGATTTTGGTCTATTCACTCAAACAGATTGGGAGAAGGAATTACAGATGATTAATCTGAATATGACCGCTCTCACTTATTTATCTAAAGAATTTGCCAAATCTATGTCGTTGAGAAGGACTGGTAGAATTATGAATGTGGCTTCAACCGCCTCCTTTTTCCCAGGTCCGCTTATGGCAGTGTATTATGCAACAAAAGCATATGTACTTTCATTCTCCGAAGCCTTATCAAATGAATTAAAGGGATCGGGGATCACAGTAACAGCACTTTGTCCGGGCCCTACAGCGTCCGGATTCCAGGCAACGGCTGATATAACTGAATCGAAACTCGTTAAAGGGAAGAAACTGCCCACATCAAAAGAAGTCGCTGAGTATGGATACCAGGCGATGATGAGTGGAAGGACTGTTGCCATTCATGGCTGGATGAATAAATTAATGGTGTTTTCCGGTCGCATCATGCCCCGATCACTGGTCCCTGCAATGGTGAGGTGGGCATCAGAAAAGGCCTAATCTACTGAACTTCTTTCGCCTGTTAAACAAAAGAGTACTTTTGCAGTACTTTCTACAGGATTATGACACAAATAGGGAAATACAATACACTGAAGGTACTTCGCAAGGTAGAATTCGGTTTTTATCTGGATGGCCAGCCTGAAGGCGATATTCTTTTACCACTCAGATACGCTCCGGAAAATCTGAAGATTGGGCAGGAAATAGAAGTCTTCATTTACCTTGATTCAGAGGACCGCCTCATCGCTACAACTGAACAACCTTATGCCACGGTTGGTCAATTTGCCTATCTGAATGTGGCCTCTGTAAATCCGATTGGAGCCTTCCTTGATTGGGGGCTTCCGAAAGATCTGTTAGTACCCTTTCGGGAGCAGAAACAACCCATGGAAGAAGGTAAGTCGTATGTGGTCTTTATTTATATTGATGCAGAAACTGACAGGATAGCAGCTTCAGCAAAACTGGGACAATTTCTGAACCATGAACCCATAAATTACCTCCCCGGAGATGAAGTTGAAATAATGATTACTGCAATATCAGAACTTGGATACAAGGCAGTAATTTTTAACAGGCATGAGGGAATATTATATAAAAATGAGGTCTTTCAAACCCTCAGAAAAGGTCAGGAACTGAAAGCTTTTATTCATAAGATCAGGCCTGATGGTAAAATTGACCTTCGGCTGCATAAGGAAGGTTATGATAAAATTGATGGTATGTCGAAAGTGCTCCTCACCGCTTTGGAAGAGCAGGAAGGCTTCCTGCCATTAACTGACAAAAGCCCTGCTGAGGATATTTATAAAGCATTAGGAATGAGCAAGAAAAGCTTCAAACAAGCAATAGGTGCACTTTATAAAATGAAGATGATCAGTATCGGTAACAACGGAATCAGTAAAATTGAACCCTCAACGGAAAGTTAAATTTCTGAATAATAAGACCAGGGTCTAGCAGCCACCGCCACCTGATTCCTCCTTTTTAACCGGGATTACTTTTTCCTTCTCTGCTTTTGGTTTACCAGCTACCGGTAAAGAAACCAATGTTGTTTTTTTGCGCAGAGCCGAGGTATCTATGATTGACCTCTCTACCCAGACCAAGTGTTTAGTAAGGCTTGTAAGAGAATCGTTAAGAGGTAGTAATTTGTATAGCTGATAACCTCCCTGCAATATTTTAACATTCTTCACTCCTACCTGTTTTAATAATAACCAGGGGCCATTAGCCTGAAGCTGGTCATCTCCGTATAAAATGGCTTCCTGTCCTTTTGAAGATAATTCGTCAAAGAAAGAAAGGGCGTTTTTATCCAACAGGTTCATCACAGGAATATTAACTGACTCCTTTATATGCCCTTTACTATATTCTTCGAACGAACGAATATCGACCATAACCAGGGTACCTTTCTTTTGCTCCAACAATGCATCCAATTCAACCGGTGATATAAGCTGGCTGCTATCTTTCAATAAGCCGGCCAGGTTATCTTTTGTCATTTTGTAAGTAACCGAAGGACGATTGGATATAGCAATAATCAGGATGATAATGATTACTACAACCAGGGCTGACAGGAAAAGAGCATTTTTCTTGATAAACTTTTTCATTTTCTGCAAATTTTGAATAGCTATTATGGGGCAGACAAATTGTTGCTTGATGATTCAATGTTAAAAGCGGAAGTTCAGAAATATTTTAACAACCACCTCCTGATGCTGGTGCACCAATGAAATATTGGCGGGCAGCAAGGCGGAAAGTGTACAAGTCGTTCTCTTTTGATGAAGCAGTAACTGATGGCTCAACTCCTTTGATAATGGTCTCGAACCAATGATTTAAGCCTCCCTCCATTACGAAAACCCGGGGCACCTGAAGTCTTGTAGAAATTTGCCAGGCCAGGTCTGCTTCAATGCTGCCATTACTATAAAAAACTTTGTCTTTAGCTTTCTCAGTTACAATATCCTTCCACTGTGGGCTTAAGAACGAGTCGATTGGAATATTGACAGCTCCCGGCAATGCAAACACTCTGAATTCAGAAGCCGGCCTTACATCAATTAATTGAAGGGTAGGGTCAGCTTCAATAATCCTTTCTGTAATCAAATCAGTAGAGAGGAACCTGGCATGATCGTTCACTGAGATCAGCATTTTAGTGGGATCTGTTTCTTTGGATCCGCCTTTCTCCGGCAGGATCAGCAGTCCGAATGCAGCCACTATCACCAGGATAGCAAGTATAGTATATCGTCTGTCCATTTCGTCTGATATTAATATTCTACTTTTTTAATTCTGCGCTCAAGCCATGTCGCTCCGAAGAACATTCCAACAGCCATCACTACGAGCAGGAAGGCGAATAAAGCCTTAGAAATTCCTAATGAATCAGTAATTAACACATTTCCAAGGTTTCCGCTATTATACATATTTTCGAAGAGTGGAAATGCTTCCGAAAAAAGGAATACCCCGATAAACATACCGGCTGTAAAGGTTAATGCATCCAGTTTTCCAATTGCCAGCCCGCAGAAACTGGTTCCCGGGCAATAACCTCCCATTGAAAATCCGATTCCCATAATAATCCCTCCAACAATAGCAGAAGTTACAAAAGTGGGTTGTATATACAGCATGGAGAAATCGACCCAGCCCAGGTAAGAAAAATACAGCAGGCCAAGCATTGCTGTGATGGCGGCTGTAAAGAAAACTTTCACAACCACAAAGTCGTATCCGAAAAAAGTGCCGATAATTTTCCGTGAGGATGAAAAACCGGAAGCTTCGAGTGTAAATCCAAAACCCATTCCGAGGAGCAGGGCAAATACATTATCCCAGGCTTGTGGGATAACGTCCATTGGTATAAGAGGTCCTACCATAGCTACAATCTTTAAAGGGTTAAATCCAGTTCTTTTTAAATACCCAGGCAAACACAAATGCCGTCCCAAAAATGGCCATCATCGTGATAAAACCGCCTAAGGCCAATACTGCCATTCCACTTAGCGCTGCTCCACTTGTGCATCCTTTGGCAAGCTGTGACCCAATTCCAAAGAGAATACCCCCGGAAAGAGCAAAGATGAGCCTTCTCCTGGAAGTAATCTTCGGAGAGTGCTCCACCTTAAATTTCAGGCGATTGAATAACAGTCCGGAAAGGAAAGCTCCTGCAAGCACACCTATGACTTCGAACACCAGCCAGGTATTCATAGGATGTTTATCATCGCTGAGAAATTTTCCATAATAGGAAGAGCTTTCAGCATGTGCAGGAGCAACAGCACTCACTGCTTCAACAACAGTACTCTTAACTGCACCGCTTGCCCCAAGGCCTCTGCCGGTAATATAGAAGGTTGCCATCAGCACCAGACCCAGAAAGACGCCTCCCAGGTAGGGATTCAGGTAAAAAGTGCCCGATTGATTTGATTTTTTCATATCCATGTGAATTAATCTTTTACTTAACCATATCAGTAAAGATACCTTGTAATTTGCCCTGCTTCAACCATGATGAAGCGGAAAATGAGTCCACCGATAAGAATCAGTATAGCAGGCAATATGATAGGAACTTTGTACCCCAGGAGTTCCAATACTTCAAGAGCAACAGGAAAAAGTAAACCCAGGAGAATCACAAATACCCAGAAGGAAGCAGTGAATTCACCGCCAAGGAATAGCTGGGCAGCATTGATCTGTACTTCCGAACCGGCCAGGAATCCCATGATCATATGGGTGATAAAAAACAGCTCAATAACGATCAGGAGGATATCCAGTCTGCCAATAATCTTTCTTTCTGCATGGCTTTTACTCAAAAGGATGATGGTTGCTGCCCCTGTAGACATCCCCGAAACGAGGAAAAGCGGTCCGAGTAAAGCTGTGTTCCATAAGGGACGGGCATTGAAAGCCGATAGCAGGATGCCGGTATAGATACCCAATATTACAGCATAAATGACCATAGGCCAGGCAATATATTTCCTGTTTTTAATAGCCCATTTTTCAAACTGCTTAAGGAATTTAAACTTCCAGTCCCATGCCGGGAACAGTTCCTTCATATAACTACCCACCCAAACAAAAGAGATAGGAGTAATAATCATTAGTACCCAGGCGCCCCAGCCCATAGGAGATTCAAGCCTGATGGTGGTATAAAGCTGCCAGAAGTACAATTTATGCTTCAGGTCGAGGAATAACATGAAAAGTCCCAGGATCAAAGCAATTGGAACCAGGAAAGGGGCCCATTTAACAGTGGCTGGCATCTCTTTTTCTTTCCCAAGGATGTAAAAAACACCGGCAAAAAACAGGATTCCTGCTGCAAGACCACCCAGGAACAGGTAAATGGGAATCTGCCAGTGCCAGATATTCAGGTAAGGATCGATATTGGGAAGATTACGACCACTTACAAATAATTCTTCTCTCATAGCTTGTAATATTAAGAGGTTATCAGCTATTAAACCAGGTAGTAAATTTGTGGCTTTGTTCCGGCTTCAGGGGCCAATGCTTTGAATTTGCGGTTTTTCAGCACATTGACGATCTCACTGTTGGGATCGTCGAGGTCGCCGAAATACATACAATGCGTGGGACAAACACTCACGCAGGCTGGATCCTCTCCTCTTCTCACCCTGTGTAGGCAGAATGTGCATTTATCAACGTATCCATCCGGATGGGAATACCTTGCTTCATAAGGACAGGATTGGATACAGGCGCCACAACCAATACACTTATGATGCGTCACTGTTACGATTCCACCTTCTTCAAAATGACTTGCCCCGGTTGGACAGCACCTTACACATGGCGCATTGTCGCAATGATTGCAGCGCTCTGATCGCAGTTCAATGCTAACATTTGGATAAGTACCATCAACAGTTTCGCTTACCCAATCGCGGCAATATCCGATCGGAACATTATTTTCAGTCTGACAGGCAACCACGCAGTCGCTGCAACCCACGCATTTGCGGGTATCTATTGCCATGGCATATCTCATGATTCGGTCTCCTTTCCGGGATCATTAGTTAAAAACGTCACAAAATTTCCTCTCATTCCGGTTCCACCCATAATGGGATCTGTCATCACCCGCGTAATGAGTTCAGTATCATTCACTCCACGACCATAAGCATTCTTCAGAGGCGCATGATGGTGTCCAAATCCATGGACGATATAGACTGAATCCCAGCGAATTCTTTCTGTTACCCTGACCTTGACCGGGAAAGTGGAAATAACACCATCCTGGTTTTTAAGCCAAACATACTGGTCCTTTTTTAACCCCCACAATTCAGCCACCTGCGGATTTACCCAAACAGCATTTTCCGGCATTAAAGCTACCAGGTTGGGATTGTTGGCAGTCCTGCTGAAAGTATGCATGGGGGCCCTTCCATAAATCAGACGGTAGAAGCCTTCCTGAGGTTCAGGGTGGGCAGTATATTCTGGCATAGGACTGAATCCTGCAGCCTCCAGTGAATGAGAATACAATTGAATTTTCCCGGTAGGTGTTTTAAAGGCAATGGGTTCACCCTTTTTCGCATAGACAGGCTTGGTCCTGGGCATCTTTTTAACCCCTATTTTTTCCAATTCAGTTAAAGAAAGGCCAACCTGTTTTAATTGCCAGTCCAATACCTCTTTATAATCTTTATAATTGAAATACTCATCCAGACCAAGCCTGATACCAATTTCCCTTGCCATCCACCATGCAGGTTTGGTCTCATAAAGCGGTTCAACAGCAGGCATCCTGAGAGCGAGGGTTGGTTCCCTGTGTGCCGTATCCCTGATGTCATCATAACGTTCAAGATAGGTACATTCAGGAAGTACAACATCAGCATAACCGGTTATTTCCATGGGCATGGTATCGATCACCACCATCAGGTCCAGATTCTGAACCGCTTTGGCAAATAAATCCTTGTCGGGAATGGCAATAGGCAGGTTTGTTCCCGACACGAACCAACCCTTGATGTTTTTTTCCCTTCCCGGTTTAGGAACCGAAGCTTCCATAATGGTTGTAGTTACAGCCATATTTGCAAGAGGGTAACGACCTTCAAGTGTATCTTTCCAGCTCCAGCGGGGAGCAGGATACTCAGGATGAGGGAATTCGGGCAATTTGAATCCTTCCTTGAAGAAGAACCCGCCCCTGTTACCCCAGGTACCCAGTAAAGCATTCAGAATACCAATTGCTCGTGTGCGTTGAACATCATCACCATACCATGTAGCATGACGGCCCGGATGAACAACAACAGAGGGAGCGGCTGCAGCCATTTCCCTGGCTGTTTGCCTGATGATTTCCGGCTTAATAGTTGTAATCCCATAAGCCCATTCGGGTGTAAATGTGCTCACGTGCTGCCTTAATTCATCCAGCCCTTCAGTATTCATTTTCACATACTCCTCATTGTATATTTCTTCATTGATAAGTACGTGTATCCATGACAAAAGCAGGGCAATATCTGTAGCCGGTTTGATAGGCAACCAGTATTTTGATTTTGATGCAGCAGTGGAAAGCCTTGGGTCAACAGTAATAATAACTGCTCCCTTATCAATAGCTTCACTCATCTCCTGCACCTGTCCGTTATGCATGTTTTCTCCAATATGAGCGCCAATAAGTACAAGACAGCGGGTATCCCTGATATCGGTGACTTCAGGACTAGAGACTGATTCTCCAAAAGTAGCTTCCAGGCCGATGTCGCGTGGACCCCTGCATTGAGCGAAAGAAGGAGCGGCAGTATTCGTTGATCCATAAGCATTTAGAAGATGAGTAAAATAATGCCCTGAAGACCCATGATAGAACAGTGCCATACTTTCTGGTCCATGCTCTGATGCAATAGACTTCATTTTCGAGGCAATGAAATCCAGTGCTTCTTCCCAGCCAACTTCTTTATAGGTTTGTTTACCATCCTTTATAACGCGCATCAATGGTTTCTTAAGGCGATCAGGGTCAGAAAACATCCCCACTCCACCGGTTCCCCTTGGACAAAGTCTGCCATTACACTGGGGATCATCATCGTTTCCAATGATCTTTTTAATTGTACCATCGTCGGCCACATAAGCCCAACCGGCACATTTCCAGAAACACACCTCACAATAGGTGGGAAAACGTTTCAGCACCGGGGATTCATCCTCAGTACCACCAAACAGGCTTTCGAGCGGGGTACCCAGGACATACTTGGCAGCTCCGCCAATGGCTGCAGTAGCCCCCAGTCCCAAGGCACTGATTTTGATAAAATCTCTTCTTGTTTTCATGCAATCATTGTTTGAGATTTTCAGAAAAAACTCCCATCAATTCTTCTCTTGTTATTCGAGTAACAAAACAAAAGTAGCGTAAACATTATGATATGCAAAAAATCACATTACTTACATACGATATCCAACTGCCTGATTATAAATACATTAAAAAATATTAAATTTATCATAATCATATCTATATATATAACACACTGTTTATATGACACTTACACAGATTCTAAGAACAATTCTAAATAGAGCAAAAATTATTTATATACTTGATTTTGAAGCACTTAATTTATCCTTAAGATACTCAGGATAATTTATGCTTTCCGACATAAAAATTGTTGACATATATCAATCAATGTACCGGAGAATAAACAGTTGCGGTCAATTTGAAAACTATTAGTTTTGATGCCCGGATTCAGAAGCAGATGAATAATACGAAAATCAGCCGAAAAGCTTTTCTTTCTTCAGCCAGCCTAATATTAATGGCTGTTATGGTATATTTATGGGAACGAATGATTCGGAGAATGGAGGCAAGCCGGGTAAGCCGAAAAGAAATAAGGGGAATCAACAATTTAAAAGAGGGGGTAACTTTTTTTGAAGGCTTTTATCTTTATTCGGATAATAAAATCACAAGAGCGTTTTCTTCCACCTGCACTCATGCCGGTTGTTTGTTAACTAAGGAGGAAAATGGCCTTATACTTTGCCCTTGCCATGGATCTGGTTTTGAGGCTTCAACAGGCAGAGTCCTCAAAGGTCCGGCACTAAAACCTCTGAAACCTTTAATCTGCAAGATTGATAAGCAGTCGAATGAATGGATTGTTTTACTGTCAGAGTAATTGGTTCCTTTTGCAAGGTAAATTGGACAAACGAGCCGCAATAAATAGAATTTTACTTAATTGGGTAAAATTAAAAATCCACAACACAGATTAATCTGAATGTGGATTTTCATCACCTCTAAAAACAAGAATTTTCAGGATCCAAGTGCCGCATCAATAATTGATAATGATCCTGTTGCGGCCTCCACCATGATACCTGCTACAGATTCAGGAAGGAAACCTGCCATTGCTTCTGCATTCATTACTGACAGGTAAGTTATACCATCTTCCTTTTCATAAACAGAAATCCTGCAGGGCATAAATACTGAAATTGACCTTTCATGGTTAAGCTCCAGTATTTTACCAGCCAGTTCAGGTTTACACAGTTCAATTACTTTAACAGGCATTACAACTTTACCTGACTTTGCTAATGTTTGCTGCAGATCATGTACAGCCGGAACCTTCCAATTCTGCCTTTCTGATTCAGCAACTATCAATTCAGCCGTCTTTTCCACACTATATGGACTTGCTTTTTCAATCAATATTCCACTCATAATTACCTGTTTGAACATATTTATTAACACTTACTTCCACATGAACTGTTCAACGCATAGTATCCCAAAGCAGCACCAAACAGCATACTCATATAAGGATTACTGGTTATTGCACAGGTTCCTGAACTGCAACCAATGTAATAATAATAGAGAAAGCCCAATACTCCCCCTGCTATAGCTCCACCAACCGGTTTCCAGAACCAGGAAGAACGCAGGGCAATCCTGATTGAGTTTATTTTTCCGTTTTTTTCTTCAGTTTCCATTTCTAAATCTCTTCAGTTTCAACCACTTTCGCAAGGATATCAGCATAAGGCAAAATCAGTAAAGTTTTACCTTCAAATTCAATTTCAGTCCCGCCATATTGTTTGAAAATCACCAGGTCACCGGGCCTGGTTTCAGCATTTTCAATGGCGCTCATTGCGACAATACGGGCAAACTTTGGTTTTTCCAGCAGTATCAGGAATAATAATACCTGAAGCTGTTTTTTGCGTACCGGAATTTGTGATATCCAGCACAACATTCTGATTTACCGGGGCTAATTCTTTCATTTGTTTTGTTATTTAATATTTTGACCTATGTTAAATTGAAGGCTCCCATTAGGGCATGCCTCCACACATTTTAAACATTTTGAACAGGTAAAACTCTCTGCAGGATTGTCCTTACCTTTCTTATAAAGACTGTATGTTGCCGGCTCCAGTGCTGTGATGTAACATTCCTTATCACAGATACCACAGTTTTTACAAGTGCTGTAATTGACCTTTATACCAAGAAGCGAAAACCGGTTTAAAGCACCCTGAATCCAGGCAATCGGACATCCTAACTTATGATATTGGTACATCTGTCGAAATTTCTGGTCGGGATTCAGGCCCATCATGAACTCCATAACTACACCCATTGGACACATCCAGCGACAGAAAACTTTTCCGAAAACTACTCCTGTTACTGCACCTGCCAAAACCAGGTACCAAAGTGAAAGCTTGTACTGGTATACAAGTATGAAGATCACAAGTCCTATCGCAATTTGGATTAAGGTTCGTTTTCCAATCAGTAATTTCAGCATTTTCCGTTGCTTATAAGTATGAAAAAGCACTAAGCTATCCCTGTATTTCCAGTAATTCCTTTAGGCGAGCCTGATTGAATCCAACAATCATTTGCCCGTTAATCTCTGTCTGGGGCACTCCCTGTTGCCCGCTCATCCTTACCATCTCTTTAGCAGCTGCATCATCCTGTGAAACATCTATTTCGGTATAATTGATCCCGTTCTTTCGAAGAAAAGCTTTTAATGTATTACACCAGGAACAGGTGGGAGTTGTATACACTCTGACCGATTTTGATGGTTTGTCGTCAACATTTGCCTGTGCTGAGAATACTGCATTTTCAGCTATTGCTTTATAATAATCTTCACCCTGGCAACCCTTAATCACATTGGCAAATTCACCATTCTGAAAAAGGAGAAGTGCCGGGACTGAAGTAATACCATAACGTTCATGTATATCCCTCACTGTATTTACATCAGCATACATTACCCTGAAATCAGTATTTTCAATTTCCTCAACTCCTGTCAGGCTTTTTAATGCACATTCACTCACCTCACTTCCTGCCTTGTACAGTAATAAAAAGTCCGGGCAACTCCTTCTTTTTTATCCTGGAAATCATTTAATGAAACGATGGCTTCCATAATTCTTACAATGCTTTTTTAATTTGTTTGATCAGGAAATCTTTAGGCTTTACACCCACAAAACGGTCAATCTCTTTTCCATTTTTAAGGAGAAGAAGGGTAGGGATATTCCTGACCGAGAATTTTGCTGAAAGTTGCTGATGCTCTTCAACATTCACCTTACAAATCCTGGCATCATCTCCGATTTCTTCAGCCACTTCATTCAGAATAGGTGCCATCATTTTACAAGGCATACACCAGGATGCCCAGAAATCGATCAGTACCACTCCAGAACGGGTATGTTGCTGAAAATTCCCAGGGTTCAAAGTAATTAACCTGGAACTATCCGGAACCTGGGGCATGTTTTTGAGTTTTCGGGCAGCAAAATATAGATAGGCTATAGCACCCACTATAATTGCCAGAACCAGCAAGATGATTGAAGTTGACATAAGTTAAACCGTTAAATTCATTTTTAAGTTTTGTTTCTTTTGATGAAGATAGTCAGCAGCAGCTAATGCAGCAATTGTAGCTTCTCCGACAGCAGTAGTCACTTGTCTGTATTTCTTGGCAATAGAATCCCCTGCGGCAAAAA
Source organism: Bacteroidales bacterium (assembly GCA_016707785.1). Taxonomy (NCBI): domain Bacteria; kingdom Pseudomonadati; phylum Bacteroidota; class Bacteroidia; order Bacteroidales; species Bacteroidales bacterium. Next base: position 124,298 of record JADJGZ010000060.1, read on the forward strand.
CACCTTTAACATCTGTAGCCATATCTTTATCAACTATGATCTCCTTCCACTTATTCAAGCCCACTTTTCCTTCCAGCATTTCAGTATTTGGTACATAGCCAATAAAAATGAACACACCATCAGTATCGAATTCTTCGGAGACTCCTGTTTTCAAATCTTTGATTACAGCACCTTTCAGACGATCATCACCATAGAACCGGGTGATGATTGATTCAAGCCGGATATTAATTTTCGGATGACTTATTGCTTCCTCAATTGCATATTCAAAAGCCTGGAAATGGTCAAACTGGTGGACCAGCGTAACTTTTGAGGCATATTTGGTAAGTGAAACAGCTTCTTCCAGTGCTGAATTTCCTCCTCCAACAACTACTATTTCCTTATCGGTAAAAAAGTCCCCATCACAAGTTGCACAATAAGAGATTCCCTGTCCTTTAAAGGTATCTTCACCGGGCACGTTCAGACTTCTCGAACGACCACCGGGCGTGAGGATTACTGCATCGGCAGTATAAGTGACTCCATTCTGTGTAACTACCTTTTTTTCATCTTCATTGAGAAACAAATCAAGTATAGGTGTATTACCAATGATCTTACAACCAAAAGCCCTGGCCTGGTTACGCATAACACCTGCAAGCTGATAGCCACTCATACTTTCTACACCTGGATAATTTGCAATTTCATGGGTGAGCACCATCTGTCCGCCAATGGTTCCTGCATCGATAATCAGGGTTTTCATCCTTGCACGCGACAGGTAAATCCCTGCAGTTAGACCTGCAGGGCCTGCACCAACAATGATTACATCGAAATGAGTATCAGGATTCATCGAATTACTTTTGAGGAGCACCAAACTGTTCGTTAAGGATAGAGGTAACCTGGCTCATCGACTGAATGCTGGAGGTTGCTTTTACTACCACACCTTTTTTATAGTACATAGTGAAAGGAATTCCCATAAAACTGCGGCATTCCGGAGCATTACGAATTACATGAGATTCAGGATTATCAAATTCCATATCATAGAACTTAACATGAGGATAATCGCCTTCTATCTGTTCCATGATTCCATATACAGGAATACACATCGGACCCATTCGTCCGCAACAGATCATTACATTTTCATTTTCGCTGATGGCTTTCTGATGCTGTTCAGCTGTAAGCAGATGATTTAAATTTGTGTAAAGCATGATTGTATTTATTTATGTAGATTATTGTATTTATAGTACCGTGTGCTGAGTGCCGTGTGCTGAGTGCCGTGTGCTGAGTGCCGTGTGCTGAGTGCCGTGTGCTGAGTGCCGTGTGCTGAGTGCTGAGTGCTGAGTGCTGAGTGCCGTGTGCCGAGGTGCCGTGTGCCGTGTGCCGTGTGCCGTGTGCTGAGTGCTGAGTGACCCGAGATGGGGCCATTGGCTTCGGGCTTCAGGATATAAATTCCAGATCCCTGGTATTAGCAAATTTCTTCATCTGCTCATCTCCTCATCTCCTAATCTCCTAATCTCCTAATCTCCTAATCTCCTAATCTCCTAATCTCCTCATTTTCAAATTTTCAAATTTTCAAATTGACTAATTCCCTCATCTCCAAGCCAAAGGCTTCTTTTCGGGAAATTGTCGAATTGTCGAATTGTCAAATTGTCGAATTGTCGAATTAATCAATCACAATTTCATGAGTAACTTCCATAGCCTTACGGTACATGAAGGAAACTCCGCAATATCGGTCTTGGGATAATTCAACAGCTTTTTCCAGCTTATCAAGGGGCAAATCCTTCCCGCCGAAACGGTACACGATATGCATGGAAGTGAAATGCTTTGGATGTTCTTCAGTTTCCTCAGCTGACACTTCAATATTGAAGCTTTCTACCTCAACGCGCATTTTCTTAAGAATAGAAACCACATCCATACCAGTGCATCCAGCCAAAGCTGTGAGCATAAGACTTTTAGGCCTGGGGCCTGCATCAGAACCTCCTACCTCAGGAAGTGCATCTATGATAATATGATGTCCATTCACTTCTGAATCGAATTTCATATCACCTTTCCATTGTGTATTGACAGATTTTTTCATGGGTATCATTTTTTGATGCTGCAAAATTAATACAAATTTTATTATAAATCGCATTAGTATCACTTAAATCTTTTTAATATCACTATTTTTTTTAATTTTGCGCTCGAAACAACTGAATATGAGCAAGATTTTTAAAGAGGCATTATCTCCTGTAAAGCTGGCAGAGCTTACCGGAAGTGATGAGAAATGCCTGGAATTCCTGGCGGAACTCAAATGGGCTGAAGGGTTTACCTGCAGAAAATGCGGAAATACAAATTACTGTTCGGGGAAGACTCCCCATTCGCGTCGCTGTACGAAGTGTAAAACTGAAGAATCAGCTACTACAGGGACTATTTTTCATAATTGCAAATTTCCTATCAGCAAAGCTTTCTATATAGCTCATAATGTATGTAAGGGAACGGAAGAAATATCCACCTATGAATTCGCCAGGCGCCTTTCGTTGCGCCAGATGACCTGTTGGAATTTTAAAGCCAAGATACAGCAGGCTCTTTCCCAGATCGAAACACTCAGTGAACACGAAAAAGCATCCATTCAGAAGATTCTTGCCGGCTAAATTTACTGAATCTTGACAGTTATGCGAAGCAAAACTGCTTAGATTCATTAATACTGAGCATGTTCAGCACAATTTTTTTTACGAACCAGTTCAGCCGAAGTATAATACCTTTGGGTTTTCAATTTGTGGTACCGGATGAATTTTCAGAGCCTCAAGAAATTCTTATACCTGAACACCTATGGCTGGATTGCGATTGCCGGCATGCTTATTTGTGCCTTAAGCGGGATTCTCATAGCCATTCCTTTCGATATCCAAAAGCCATATTACTCAATTGCTCATATTCTTTTAACCAATCCCGCTGCCAGCTTTTTCAGGAATATTCATTTCTGGAGTGCACAGGTCTTCTTCATTTTCACGGCACTTCATGTATATGATCACCTGAAACGTTCAACTGAGGAAAAAATATCCTCCAAAGGAATATGGTTTCGCTTGACCATTTCACTGGCTTTTGTAGGATATGTGATGATTTCAGGCTTTATTCTGAAAGCTGATTCCGATAGTCAGCAAGCCCGAAGAATCCTCTCTGCCCTTATTCAAAGTATTCCGGTAGCCGGGAAATTCCTGAATTCAACATTTATTGGCCATCCTGAAAACTGGCAAATCCTCTACCTCCACCATATCGCTACGGCCACCATTATTATTTTTATTGGTATCTACGATCATGTACGTACCATCTGGGTTAACCTTCGCACCTTTATCATTACCACATTGGTTGTTACTCTCCTCGCACTGCTTTTCAGGGCTCCGCTTGGAACCTTGAATGATACAATAATGAAGGGACCCTGGTATTTTGTAGGCATACAGGAACTTTTACACTGGATCAGCCATCCCTGGATCATTGTTCTTGCTTTTACTTTACTATTAATCCTGCTTTACTTTTTACCCAGGCTGAATTCAAAACTCCGGAACCTTTCGAAACGGCTGCTATTTTTTCTGGCAATAATATACCTGGCCCTCAGCCTGACAGGAACATATTTTAGGGGAGAAAACTGGAAATGGCAATGGCCATGGTCGACAGATGCCAGTATTAAGACTGCTTTCCGCTATAACCCGGTTAAATTTCAGCTTAAGGCTTCTCATCCCATCAGAAGTATTGGTAGCCAGCCGGAAGGTTGCCTTGATTGCCACACCGGGATGAAAGGCCTGAGTATTTCCCATTCAGAAAGCAGCACAGGTTGTTATTCCTGCCATCTGGGCGATCCTTTCACTCTTGATAAAGACCTGGCTCATAAAGGTATGGTAATACCAGGTAACCTGTCAAACGCTTCAAAAACCTGCGGTACTCCAGCCTGCCATCCCCAGATAGTGGAAAGGGTGAATGGCAGTATCATGACTACTCTTTCCGGACTCGTTCAGGTTGACCGGTTTGCTTTTCACGAAACAAAAGAGCTCAATGGATTGGCCTCAATCCTTAAACTCACTGACAGTCCTGCTGACTTGCATCTTAAAAATCTTTGTGCCGGATGCCATCTTGGATCAGAAAAACTAAAAACCGGACCTACAGCCTGGCTCGACAGGGGTGGTGGCTGTAATGCCTGCCATCTCACCTATCGTCAATCAGCCCTCGACGATTGGAACAAGCAACGAAAAAAAGCAATGGGGGACACAAGCCTTCCTCAGTTTCATCCATCTATTGATCTTAGTATCGGAAACACTAAATGCAAAAGCTGTCATAGCCGTTCAGGAAGAATTTCAATGAATTATGAAGGCTGGCATGAAACCTCACTTAAGCAACTTCCAGAAACGAATGCTTCAAAATACCAGCAACTCCCCGATGGCAGGGTATTTGAATTTATCCAGGAAGATGTGCATTTCAGCAGGGGAATGTCATGCATCGACTGTCACTCTTCCTATGACCTGATGGGAGATGGAAAAGCCCACAGCCATAAGGAAGAAGCTGTGAGTGTAACTTGTTCCGACTGTCACCCTGAAAAAGGGGCCACTATCAAGAGTATGTCGCTGATGGATGCCGATAAAGAAACACAACTGATCGCATGGCTCAGAGGCACCTCAACTGCAAAAACTCCAATGCTATTAACACAGAAAGGGGGACGGCCGCTGGTAAACACTTCCGTTTCTGAAAATGGAAACATTACGCTGAAAGCCAAACTAAGCTCCAGGATACATAATTGCCTTCCTCAGCAGGATGATTGTGGCAGAAATAAAGCTCATCAGAGGCTAAGCTGCAACAGCTGCCATACTGCCTGGGCACCTCAGTGTATTGATGCCATTACAGCTATGACAAACAGGCCAAGGGATTCGACATGCTGAACAAGAAAAGTGTCAAAGGCTCATGGATCGAGTATACCGGAAAATTTATAGCAGAAGCCCCGGTTCTTGGCGTGAATGAGACTGACAATAAAATCCAGACTTATGTCCCCGGCATGGTCATGACCATTGACAAGTCTGCATTCAGTAAGTCAGAAAAAATGATCTTTCAAAGGCTGTATGCGCCTGCTTCAGCCCATACCACAGTGAAGAAAAGCAGAAGTTGCCAGTCGTGTCATAACAACCCGTTAGCACTTGGGTTCGGCCGTGGCAGTCTGGATTTTTCCAGGGAAGGGCGTTGGATTTTTGACCCGCGATTCGAAAATAGCCCTAATGATGGTTTACCGGAAGATGCCTGGACCGGCTTTCTCAGCGAAAGAAAAGGCGTGAGTTCAACCCGGACCGGACACCGCCCATTCAATATCAAGGAACAGCGCCAGATTTTACTGGTCGGTAGCTGCTTAACTTGCCATCCACCAGAATCAAGGGTAATGACAGAGAGCCTAAACAACTTTACGTCCCTGCTTAAACGCAGATCTCCGAAGTGTATAGCACCTGCCTGGTGATGAAAAGCATGAACCTGGAAACATTATAACTCAAGCTGATATCTGTCGAGTAAGTCAATAATCAGTGACTCTGCAGCATCAGGATCATCCTTTTCAATGTCCACCACATATACCTCTCCCACTGGCCATGTGGCAGCGATCCTTTCAATGAGATGTTTTCTTACTGTCCATATCTGAATTGAACGTTGCTTCTGACAAATATTCTGAATGGAGGTAGCCCATCCTTCATTTTGTAATTCGTAAGGACCTACTTCATCGATTACCACAAGTTGTGCATCGTCAGAATTCAGGATTTCCTTTCCTTTGAGTAATGCTTCATCAAAGAACCTGTATCTGTGATAGTTTTGCTGATCCCCTTTCTTTTCAAGCCTGCATAATGGAACTGTCTCAGCCGATGCGATATCCAGCAAGTCGAATCCAATCCGCTGATCTCCTTCATGAACCCCGGTTGCAAGAAATCCAATCATTTTTACCTGTTTGTTTTTCAAACGATTTACAAGTTCAGAAACATATGTAGTCTTTCCCTGCTGCCGATCCCCACTTATCAGAATCACCGGTTTCCGGCCAGATATTGCTCTTTCGAATGAACTAATCAGCTGCTCTGAAACCGGAATAAAACCAGCCAATGACCTCAAAGGGTGACGAACGAAGGTCCTGACCCCCGGAAACTCATTCAGAACAGCCGGCAAGGCAGAAAAGTAAGGTTTACCGACTGGTATAAGGATGAGAGGCCTCCTCTAAGTGAGACGGCACGAATTACAGGATTGCGCAGTTCGGTACTGATGGCTGAAAAACCTAATATGATGATCAATGCCCTGAAATTCATATTGAGACCTACCATCAATCCTTTCACACTGAAAAACGTTCCCTGGGTGATGCTATCCAGCAGAAGTGAAGCTACCATTGTAATCACTATGAACTGTATCCAGAAAAGTGGCTTCTTAAGATAACGCAACGAGTGCCTGTAATGGTAAAACACAAATCCAAGGTAGATAGCAGCTAAAAAGAGTGCGGGAATTAAGTAATGATAATTGATTAGGAACAGCAGCAGGACGACAGCTAAAATATTCAATCCGAGGAGCCAGACAGAATACTTCTGATTCTCAGTCTTGTTAATAAAAGTTTTCTCATTATTTAGATTCAGACTGTCAAGCCCTTTATCATCCTTTACCTCTTTCAGGCTGAGGCGTGAAACCCAATACCCGGCAATAGCAGCAATAATGCCGGCAACCAGGTAGAGAATTGAAATGATCCAAAGCAGCTTTTCAGCAGGCAGGTTTTTGATTCCCAACTGCTTAATGGCATAGGAATAAAGGGCATCCAGGATCCTGACAAGGTCGAAGCCGTATAGAATCAATAAACTAACAACCTTATGCAGCAAGGCGCTGAATACGGCCAAGGCCCCTCCTACCGAATAGGCTAGTAAATTATGTCCTAATATCCATACTGCCAGTTCCAGTAATAAAGCTTCGGAGAAAATTCCGATCATGGGTCCCAGGATGATCGCGGAAGGCGAAATGGATTTTAACAAAGCACAGATCAGGCCGGCCCTCCAGATGATCCCACTCTGTTTCCAGCCCGCAGCAAAGGAAATCACGAGCATCACACTGGTAAATGACAGGATGGTTCCGGATAAAGGAAACCGCAGGTTATGCAGGAAGCTTCCAAGTATAATCTCAGTAGCGGCCCAGAAACTCGCAATTACAGAAGCCTTAAGCCATTTTGAACCCGGAACTGCAGCCGCTATAGTCCTCATAGTTTGCCAGAATGAAAGGTAAACACAAGGTGCTGAAACCTGGCAGCTGAAATCACTTCATAATAAGGCGGGATAGGAATAGCAAACGCTTTCCTGCCAGGCAGAAATATTTTATTCTTGTTCATTTTCTCCTTTCCAATTCATTTATATTCGGGAGGCCAGCCTGTTTCCGGACTAACCCATCGGTCAGCACTTCATGGGCTTAAACCTTTAGAAGCACAAACTCGGAGAGTAATCGCAACAATATTACGATAAAAATTCAGAAGAGAGACACAGCTTTCAGATGGAATTGATCAGTTTTTGGGCTGCGTTAAGGTCATCCTTTGTATTGATATTCATAAAAAGAGCTTCATGATAAAAGGGCAAATGGGGCTCAATGGGTAATGGATTTAAATTGATCAGCCTGAAAAGATCTGGAAGCTTATAATTGCCCGATTTTACAGAAGCTTCCATTAAAGGAAGAATCGACAGGTCATAACATGCGCATAAAGGTTCATAATGTTCCTGTCCTGACCAGGGGACTGCTGCCTGGTATCCCTTCGAAGATTCGATAAGGTGTTTTAATAATCCTTCGTTTACAAAGGGCAAGTCGACTGAGAGTACAAGGTTAAGAGCGGTTTTTGAATGCAAAAGGGCACTGTATAACCCACCCATCGGCCCAATCCCGGGCTCTACATCCTTAATCACCTGGAAACCTGTATCATTAAAAGAATTCCCGTTTGAACTGATAAGAATAGTTTCACAGACCTTTGATAAATTTTCGATCGCAATATCTATCAATCTTTTCCCACCCAATTCCACAAGTCCTTTCTCCTGCCCCATCCGGGAGCTTTTTCCGCCTGCTAAAATTATTCCGGTGGGTTTCATAAGTGTGAGGTGTTAAATTCCAAGGAACAAATTCCAAGATCCAAATTCCATCCAAATTCAAATTCCAAGAATCCAAATTCCAAGAATCAAATTCCAAGTCGCAAATTCCAAAATCCAAATTCCAAGTCGAAAATTCCAAGTCGCAAATTCCAAGTCCTAGCTGGCGGTTTCAAAAAATCACAGGATTAAATTCAATGGTTAAAATCCAGGTTTCTATTATTAATTTCTCAAGTACAATTTATAAGTACCAAAACGAGAATAAAGCAAGGTTTATAGCTTGTTAATGATTGAAGCTAGAATTGCTTGTAATTCACTTGATTCTTTAACCAGGTACTCTGCTTGTTTGCAATCTCCATATTGTAGCCTAAGAAATATTCTTAGAAAGTAATTTGATTCCCGCATTTCTTTAAGAGATATTCCAATTTTTGTCTTTGCATCCGGACGTGTTGGTGAACCTTGCGACTCTTCATAGTTTGCGCCGCTCGAAGAAGAGGATCTTAAAAGCTGACGCTTCATATCCATAGTTTCTAAGGTATTCCTAACAGTGCGCAAATATAAAACTACATCCACAGCAAACGTAAGCAATCGCTCACAAAGATTATTATTCATTCTCATCAAGATTAAAATAATAAAAAAAGAAAATGGCTTTTATTTGAAATATTGCAATAATTCTATCCTTGTAAAGCTCATATAATATTGATTTCGTTCACATTAAATCTAATAATAATAGTAGTAAAAGTTTCAACCAAATTTAAAAATACATTCATAATTCTCATAAAAAACAATCCCTTTTCATCAATAATCCTACCACGAGTTTAAAACAACTGGGTCTTGAGACTTGGGACTTGGGACTTGGGATTTGGGATTTGGGATTGGGGATTTGGGATTGGGGATTGGGGATTTGAAACCTGGGTCCTTAAACCTTCTTAAAGAACAAACAACTATCCCCATAACTCAAAAACCTGAAATCATGCTTCAGGGCATAATCATAGGCTTCGCGCCATCCTTCGCCAATAAAGGCAGAAACCAGTAACAATAACGTGCTTTTCGGCTGGTGAAAGTTGGTGATAATAAGGTTAGGGAACTGAAAATGGTAACCCGGAGCAATCAGGAGAGAAGTAGTTCCTCTTAATGCCGGTAAGTTATTTTTCTCAAGGACTTCCTTCACCTTCCGGAGTGCAAGTATTCGTGGTTGCTGCTCAATGGAATAAGGATCCCATTGTTCTACCTGCATTATGGCATGAACTGGTTCTGACTGTAACCATTTCAGCCCTTGCCAGTATAGGCTCTCAATGGTCCGGACGGTAGTTGTACCTACAAGGATGATATTTCTATCCTGGGATTCAATCAGTTTATTGATTATTTCCAGTGGAACAAAGACCTCCTCTTTATGCATCTGATGTCCTTCAAGGGTTTCAGCACTCACCGGACGGAAAGTACCTGCTCCGACATGAAGAGTAATCCTGGCAATTTCAATATTTTTCTTTTCTAAAGTTTCGAGCACCCGGGGTGTGAAATGCAATCCTGCAGTAGGAGCAGCAACCGATCCATCATTCTTTGCAAACAGGGTTTGATAGGTAATCGCATCTTCTGGCTGGTCCTCTCTCTCCAGGTATGGCGGCAATGGGATATGGCCGGCTATTTCCAGTATTTCAGAGAAAGTCATTTGCTCCGGCTCCCAGGTAAACCGAATCATGAAGGTATCATCCACTCTTTCAAGTTTCTCAACCGATACATTAACTAACTGTTGATCACTTTCAACATTCAATATCAGCTTTTCATGCTTCCATCGCTTTGCATTCCCAACCAGGCATCTCCAGATGCAGCTACCCTTTTGCTGAAAAGCAAGATGGGTATCAAGTGAATCGGCTGGTTCAAGGCAAAATACTTCAATCCGGCTACCTGATTCTTTCCTGAAAATCATGCGGGCATGTATCACCCTGGTTTCATTGAATATGATCAGGCTATCAGGGGGTAAATGATCAGACAAACGACTGAAGGAATCCTCAGAAATCAAACCATCTTTATGAACAAGCAATTTGGATTGATCACGCTCTTGCATTGGATAGCGTGCAATCCTTTCATCCGGCAACGGATAATCGTAATGTTCAATAGAAATATTCCGCGGATCAATGTTCATAAGAAAATAAGGATCTCAGATAAAATGAGACAAACGATTCTTTTCAAACCTATACCTCGTTGATCTGACGCATTGATTTTACTGCAATATTACATCAACTCAGCCAATTGAAAAAACTGAAAGAGCCTCAATTCTCCAACGATTTGAATTTCAATCCAATAAAGAATGTTCTTGGCATTGCAGGACCATAAATATAATTGCTGTCGCGATTCTTGCCAGTATCGAAATCATCCTGGTAAGTATCAAGGATATTTTTTATTCCACCTGAAAGTTCAAGGCCGGTGTCCAGTTTACCTATTTCAAAAAGGTAAGATACCTTTACATTGTGTTCAAAAAAGGATTCTGAAACCACGAATTTGTCATTTTGGGTATTCTCAGGCGAGCCTGCTGAATGCAAAATCTTCATTGGCCCTGTAAAAACTCCGCTTAATGAAGCGTTTAATTTGGAAGAAGGTATAAATGAGAGGGTATAATACCCATAATGGTCTGGAGTTCTCAGGTATTGGCGGGTTGGCTCAAGAATGTCAGAATATCTCACCGGGTCCTGATAAGTAGAAGACTGGATCGTATACCCTGATTCGACCTGAATTTTTCGATTATAATTCCATCTGGCTTCAATAGTAGCACCTTTCACTGTTGATGAAGATGCATTTCGTTTCTCGAAAATCAGTCCGAATTCATCGGCCCCTGCCTCTTCCAACACAAATGCATCATTGAGATTAGTATAAAAGGCTTCCAGGGTAAATCCTGCAATGAATTTTTCTGTGGCCTTGTCATAATTAACGGAAGCACTAAAGCTTGATGAGTTTTCCGCTTTGAGGTCATCGGCCAGCCTCACTCTTGAAACACCTCCCCCTGCAAAAGCAATGTGCATATCGGAATCAAAAGCCTGGGGAGCCCTGAATCCCTTCGACCAGGATAAACGAAATTGGGTTTTCCCTTTTAATTTATACAGGGCGGAAATCCTGGGATTAAAAACGAAATGATCGACCAGGTTGTGCTTATCGGCCCTGATTCCCGTAAGTAAGGTGAGGTCTTTCAGAATATCCCAGTCACTTTGCAAGAAAGCACCGGTCGCCCTGGTTACCTGGTCAAGTTTATAATGATAAGCTACAATTTCATCTTCCACTTTATCTGTCAGGAACTCCCCTCCAAGAGTAAAAGTGTTTGTCCCTTTGATGAAGCCTTTCAATTTATGGTTTAGCTGAACTCCTGCCTGGAAAGTGGTATTCAATGTTTTCCCATAAGGTGGGTTCAGAAAATGCTGCTGATAGGATACACTGTCCGTTGCATCAGGAACAATACCGGTATAATGGTCGCGTGTGGTTCGTTGTGCAGAGGTGTAGAAAATAAATGCCGAATGATCATCATTGAAATCTATCTCGTAATCAAGTCCACCCATCAGGATATTGTGGGTTCTTTCTTCCGACTGTTGCGCCTGGAAAGCAGCTTTATCCACCATCTCTCCACCGTATCTGTATTCATATAAACTACTGAAATTGATCTCAATTTTCTGATTATGTGTGGGTTTGAAAAACGAGGTTACGCCAAATGAGTTATTGGAGAGCAGGGGCAACTCTGAGAAGTTATCACCATTTGCATCATACATTTCCCGGTTCCTTCTGGAGGCAAAAATGGAAACCCCCGAATTATGCTGTTGTCCAAGCACATTGAGGTTTGCATTGATCATCTGATCGGTGGCGTCACCTCCAATCAGGGAAGAATACAGATTGACATCAAAGGAGTTTCTATCCGGAATTTTTGTGATTACATTCACGGTTCCTCCAATGGCACTTGATCCATACAGTGCAGAACCTCCTCCCCTGACCACTTCAATACGGTCAACAAGATTTGAAGGAATCTGTTCCAGTCCGTAAAGGCCGGTTAAAGGACTAAAGACAGGCCTGCTATTGATGAGGATCTGGGAATAACCTCCACCCAGGCCATTCATCCTCAATTGCGAATAGTTACAGGTTTGACAGTCGGTCTCAACCCTTAACCCAGGCTGAAAACAGAGCCCTTCCGACAAAGTATTCGCCTGAATAAGGCCAAGGGTTTTTCCTTCCAGTACATTAACGATAACGGGCGATTCCGTCTGCCTCTTAAAGGTTTTCGTTCCAGTAATTACCACACCATGAAGAGACATGATTTCTTCTTCGAGTTCAAAATTCAACTCAAGGGTAACACCCTTCTTTAATGTGATTTTTTTACTTTGTTTCTTGAAACCCACCATCTGGGCGATGATTTCAAATTCACCTTCCGGAAGGTTCACAAGCATATAATGCCCTGTATGATCCGTGGTAGTGCCGATGGTTGTTCCTTGAAGCATCACTGTTGCAAAAGGAAGGTGTTCGCCTTTGGAACGGACATCACCAAACAGGTTGGCATCAGTTTTTTGAGCAAAAGTGAATATTGAGCAGAGGATTCCCAGGAAAAATATAATGGGTTTAATTATTCTCATTGAATGAAATGGCTATTTTTTATCATTAGTCTGGAAATCTCAACAACAGGAAACAGGCTTTGTTCAGCATTTATATATTAAGAAATGTTAAGTAGTTAAATCAACAGCTACCACCTGTTATATGAAAAAATGGCTTAACCTGACAGGTTTTGAAAACCTGTCAGGTTTACCCCACAATCTTGATTGCTGTATCTGCAACCATTGTTTCGAAAAACACCTATTTATAAACTATATTTGAACTTCTGAAAACAACAATCTATTCATGAACCTCGAAGAACTGCGCAATATTTGCCTTTCCTTTCCTATGGTCACTGAAGACATAAAATGGGAAGATCACCTTTGCTTTAATATCGGAGGAAAAATCTTCATGATCACCAGTCCCGGATCAGTCCCTGTTACAGTTTCATTCAAGGTATCAGAAGAAGATTTTGAGCAACTGATCCAGGTTAAAGGCTTCTCAGCTGCCCGTTACCTGGCAAAGCACAAATGGGTTTCAGCAGATGATATTAGTCTTTTAAATCAGCAGGAGTGGGAACGATTAGCTAAACAAGCCTATTCACTCATAGCGGCTAAACTTCCCCTTAAGTTCAGAAAAACACTTCTTTAAACATGCATATTAAAACCGGAAAAAATAAGTATGACCTGTATAAAGTACTGAGTTTTCGGTGCAATGCATTCGTATTGAGCAATGGTAGTCAGAACCTTTTAATTGATTGCGGAAGCAGTCACTTTCGCAGACAATTGCTCTGGGGACTGGCAAAAAGGGGGATCAGGCACCTGGATGCCCTGATACTGACTCATACTCATTTTGATCATTGTGGAAACAGCCATTATGTAAAGAACAGGTTCAATACTAAGGTAATTGTTCATGAAACCGAGGCTGGATTCCTTTCCTCCGGGAAATCACCATTGCCAAAAGGCTCCACAGGATTTACCCGAATACTGATCAATATTCTTGGTGGGAGAATACCCTCCTGGGCCTGTTATCAACCGTGTGATCCTGATATTCTGGTTCATGGCAAATATCCACTGGATCATTTGGGGTTTAATGCATATCTTTTGCCGACACCCGGACATTCACCTGGTTCTATGAGCCTTATCATTGATGATGAAGCAGCCATAACCGGCGATGCTATGTTTGGCATTTTTCCAGGTTCCATATATCCACCGTTCGCTGATGATGTTCCATTACTAATCCAAAGTTGGAAGTTATTGCTGGATAGTGAGGCCGAAGTATTTCTTCCCTCTCATGGACAAAAACGCCTGAGAAATACTGTGCTAAAACAATATACCAAATACTTAAGGCATTGATACTTTTAGCATACTCTCATCGTTCAATTATCAAATCCTGTAAACAGACCTATGCATGAGATGGATCCCATTTCTGATTATAATTTTTCTCGTTCATTCCTGTCATGCAATACCTTTACACGATAGATCTGCTATGAGTGATCATGATAGTTTACTGAACTATAATTTACCTTTGAAAGGCCTCATTGATTCCCTGGAATTAAAGGGCGAGGCAATTCGGCTGCTGATATGCAAAAGTCAGTACACACTAACTGTTATTGTAAAGAATAAACCCATAAAAACTTATCCGGTTGTCTTAGGGCCCAATCCTATAGATGATAAGCGGATGGAAGGTGATGGATGCACTCCTGAAGGTATCTTTGGCATTCGCAGCATGTATCCCCATCGGTCCTGGTCCAAATTTATCTGGATTGATTATCCAAATGATGAATCCCGGGAAAAACACAGGCTTTCAAAGCAGAAAGGAGAAATCCCTGAAACTTCGACAATTGGGGGAGAAATTGGCATTCATGGCGTACCAGATGGGAATGATGCACTTATTGAGGAAAGGATTAACTGGACTGCAGGATGCATTTCACTTAAAACAGCTGATATTAACGAAATTTACGAGAATATTTCTAAAAGCACTATAGTTGAAATTGTTAAATAATAGTACAAGATTTCAATGATTTCATATCTGTTTCACTTGAATACTAAATGCTTCCTTTGTACTTTTGCAGCTGCAAGGATTCAAATTACGTTCTCCATCTTCATATATTGAAGAATAAGAAAAAAAACATTTTTCGTCAAGTATTTCATTAATGTTCCATCATAATTTATCTACCATGCTCAAATCAGTAAAAGTATTTCTAGCATTATTTGCATTAATGCTAAGCACCGACTCTTTTTCTCAAATTCAAATGTCATTTGATGAATTTAGGAACTGGATACAGTCGAAATCGCCGTCAGGCTACTCTGCAACTGATTTTAATGACGAAAGCGGCTCTTACTCTGCAATGCTTGTGAAAGGCACCCGTTTGGTTACCATTTCTTTAAATGATGTTGAGCAATTGGATGATGACCTCAGGCCTTTGAAATCGACAGGAAAACCTGTTGAATATGAACGCAATGGCCATCGTTGCGTGTTTTCCGGTGGGGAAGTAAAAGTCTTATATGTACAACTTCTTGCTATTAATGCAACAGTTATGCTGGGTTCAATGGATCCAAAAATAACCCGGGCTGATTTGGAGAAAATGACAGATGAATTAGGTATTGATAACCTGAAGCCAGTAGTTACTTCAGCAAACAGCTGGCCTGCTGAAATCCCTGCTGCCCTTAGACTTGATGCTGATCTTATTTCTGTTGAAAAACTGGAAGCTTCAACCGAAGGATATCTATATGAATATCATGTGTTGGTTAAGAATAATGAAAAATTGGTTCCTGCTATACGAAAAGTGATTTCAGAATGCGGAGGCGATATTTCTATGACTCAATACCAGAATTTTACCATGCTTTGTGGAGTTGCCGATACGATGGAAGGACTGAGAGAGATGGAAGCAAATGAACCTATTTTGTTTGTCTATTATAAATCGGCCAATTAAGTAATTACTTTTTTCAGCCTGATCAAATGACTTCTATAAAATCTAAACTCATTATCTGGCTGATCCGGAACCGGCATCATTTCAAATTCAAACTGGGTAGGAATTATTTTGATCCCAAACCGGAAGCCATTGTCAAATTAAGGAAGGAAACTGAAGAGGCCGGACTGAAATTTGGCAAAATCCCCCCGGATATCATCATTATTCCGGCTACCATTGGCAGGATGTATGCAGAATGGATGAAACTGGAAACAGCTGATCCCGGAAAAATCATTCTGTATTTCCATGGAGGGATGTACCTCATTGGATCGCCAAAAGGTCACAGGGTACATGTCGCGAAATTTGTAAAAGGGACGGGTGTGAATGCCCTTACATTTGATTATCGCCTCGCTCCTGAACATCCTTTTCCTGCTGGGTTGAATGATGCTGTTGATGCTTACGAATATTTGCTGGCGCAAGATTTCTCTCCAAAAAACATACTCTTTATTGGAGATTCAGCTGGAGCTGGACTTTGTTTAGCTACCCTGCTCGCGCTGAAAGATAAGAACCTGCCTCTTCCTGCCGCAGCAGCGGTGCTTTCACCCTGGACTGACCTCACACTTTCAGGAAATTCCTATCAAACCAATATATACAGCTGTGTCTCGCCACTGGGAAGTTCTGAATATGCTTCATCTTACTATGCAGGCAGCAACGACAGAAAACACCCTTACATATCTCCCTTATATGGCGATCTGAAAGGTCTGCCTCCCTTGCATATTTCAGCCGGAAGCAAGGAAATTCTACTGGATGATTCTGTTCAATTTGCCGAAAAAGCCAGGAAGCAGGAGTAGATGTAACTTTGACTATTGGTGATGGAATGTGTCATTGTTATCCGGCATTTGGAAACCTGTTGCCTGAATCGAAAGTCACTCTTAATGAAATTCTGGCCTTTTTAAGAAAACATATTGCATAAGGCTCTGTTTCTATTCCGGTAATTATTGCCATCTATAATCCCTGATTAATCCTGAAAAATGCCTCCGGAAACCTATATTGCTTTACTTAGAGGGATAAATGTAAGCGGAAAGAACCTCATTAAAATGGATGCCCTGAAAAAGAGCATGGAATCCCTGGGTTTTGTAAATGTGAGGACCTATATCCAAAGTGGAAATATCCTGTTTGATTTGGAAAATGCTGCGACTTTGAGCCTGGCACAAGTAATCAGGGAACAGATTGATCAGGATTTTGGGCTGCAGGTGCCGGTCCTGGTAAAAACTTATGAAGAATGGGATATTGCAATAAAGGAAAATCCTTTTTTACCTGAATATTCAGAAACCATTGAAAGCCTTCATCTCACTTTCCTTGAAAACCAGGCAGAAGAAGCACTGATTCAAAAGATACTTCCGCTGCAAAATGGCCCGGATCATTGTATTATGATAAAGGACAGGATTTATCTTTATTGTCCGGAAGGATATGGCCGGACAAAATTTACCAACACTTATTTCGAAAACAAACTGAAGGTAAAAGCTACCACAAGGAATTGGAAAACCATCCTGAAATTGAAAGAAATGGCGGCTACTATGGTTCGATAATTATTTTCTGTATTGCTTTTTCTGAAGGTGTTTCAATAGTCAAAAGGTAAATACCGCCTGAAGTCAAGGTTCTTTATTTTACATTGAAAGGTATTTTCGCCGACATTTAAATTTGTTAATACCCTTTTTTTAATTCTTTTACCATCAATACTAAATAGGGAGATTTTTGCTTCCTCTATCTTATTTAAATGAAACTTAACAACAAAGTCTCCTTCACTTGGATTTGGGAAAACATTCATTTTTAGTGTTCCAATGCTTTGTTCGTTTAAGACATGAATGCCTACTGTTGAGTTTTTAATTACATACACCTTGAATATTTGGCTGCTGGCACTGCTCTGTGTTCCGGTATTTGTAAAGAAGACATTTGCAGCACTACTGCTAATACCACCATAGATGTAACCAACCAATGTACTGTCGGAGGTAAAGTCGTCTAATTTAAAAACTTCATTAGCATATTGAGGAACACTGTTGACCGGAATAAATTCTGCACTTGCACCCAATAATGCCGGCATTTCAACAGGGAGTTTATACTCTGACATTGTTCCTTCTGAATTTCGTGTAACACGGGCAATTGTCTTAACAAAAGGCACATTATTATCTTGCACTAATACGCCTACACTGTCAAAATATTGGGCAATGCCCCCAAAGAAGACGCTGTGCATTTCGTTGTTTAAAGCAGAATAAAGTGGCAAAACAGCACAATGGTAATGGTTATAGAATTGCTGAAACGAATTGTTCACTTCATAATTTGTGCTGTCAATATTTACACAATTTAGAAAAGGCAAGTCGATGGTTGGTTGAAATACTCCGGAAAAAGCAGTTATCCCCTCAGCACCATCAGGAAGTATCTGAGCAACTGCATTGTAGTCTCTGCGGTGCAAATTTTCAGCATCTATAAAAGATGGCAGATGAGTTATTGTAATATCCGTTCCATTATCTGATAAAATGAATTTGCGGATTGCATCGGTATACACCTGAGTATAGGTAGGATTACCCATAGGATTGTAATTGCCGTCAAACTTATTCCCACCAACCAGGTAATATGTATCGTTTATCTTTTTTAAATGTCCGCCTGACACCGCAAATTGTGCATCAGTTATTTGTCTGAAAAAACTTGTGAAGGGCATTCCTGATATTATTGCATTAATTACAGCCGGAACATCAATAGCGGTTAGGTTTTCAAATGTTTTTCTTGATGCTGTTGCTAAGTTGTATCCGTATCCCCCGATGATGTACAAATAATTACCCTCCTGGTGAAACTGCATGTTTGTTGAACTTAATTGTTCCTGCATCGAAACAGGCAGTGATGAAATGGGGGCAGTCCATTTTTGTTGAGATACAGGATCAATGACAATGATTTGATTGTTGTTGCCGGCGATATCAAAAGCAGCAAAAGGCTGTCTGCGATGAAGTCCGTCAAGTCGGCCGCCTGCTATAAGCCATTTCCCGTTATCTTGTCCAAATGCATAAGCTTGCAGTCCACCAAGACCATTAATATTCATTGGTTCTATATAAATACCGAAAGGTGCTGATTGTGCAAAAGCTACCTGGCTAAATATTATTATTCCTATCAATACGGATAATCTCTTTGACATTGTGGCAAAAATTTTATTATTTAGAAATTTTGTATTCAGAAAAGCAGTGACCATTAGAAATTCCTCAACTGATCATTTTGGAGAATTTCATATTCCAATCAGTCCCTGCTAAACTTTTCCTGCTGTAATAGGTAAGGATATATACCCTGGATACAACTAATTGTTCGCACCTCTTTGTTTTCCATAACGGTGCCGGTGCTTCATCCCTTTTCCTTCCCCATTACCCATAAAATTGCAGCCATAAAGTTCGGCATAAATTTCGGAAAGCCTGAGTGTTTGTTCCGGTGTGCAAACTTGTTTCAATTCAAGAAATTGCTTCACATTAGCCCGTTGCAGATTGCCCTGCTGAACACCCAATTCTTTAAGAATATTGTCGACTAATTGTGCATCGGTTTTTTCTTTCGACAATTCTTCCAGCAATTTCGACTTGGCAGATTTTATTGAATCTACAATCGGCCCACTTTGAACCTTATATTCACTATTGATATCTTTCACTTTCTTATCCTGATCTGCAGAGAGCGACAATTCCTTAGTCAAGGTTACTCCCGGCTTATTATCGGTTACTTTAACGGGGTGTTGGTGGTATTCCTTGCAAAAAGGAAAAATGAAAGCAGGGCTGTGATATTGATAATGGCAAGAAAAATCAAAGCCCAAAGTATAAATCGATTAGTACCGATGGTTTTCATAATTCATTGGATTAGTCAAAATTTATCACATCTTCATGTACAACATCGGAAACATTGAGTTCATTTCGCATTTCCTGCAAGTTGTTATCGAACTGATTACTTGTATCCGAAAGCTTCTGCCCCTGGTAACCGATGGTGATGCCTGCCAATACTGCAGTAATTACACCCAGGCTAATAATTGCAGGTTTCCAAATGAGGGTTGAACGTGGAGCTTTCGCTCCCCCCCTTTGACTGATTATTGAAAGCATGCGTGTTTCAGCGTAAGGAGGGACTTCAATTTCACGCTCCTTTTCAATTAAAAGGTTAAAGGCGAGGAATTCCCTGTACATAAAATCACATTCTTTACACTCTTTGCTATGGGCAAGCATATCCTCCCCTGGTGAATCGGAATCAAATAGTGTATGAAGGTTATCCCTGAATTGTTCGCATTTCATTTTACTGTTTTTTTGGATGAATACTCCTGAAAGTAACCTATTAATTCTTTCTGAAGATTTTGCTTTGCCCTTTGCAAATATGATTCCACCGAGGCAAGACTGACCTCCATAATTTCTGCTATCTGCTTATATGACAAATCCTCATATTTACTGAGGATAAATGCTATTCGTTGATTTTCCGGTAAACCGTTTATTGCCTTCTCCAATATTCTCTTCCTTTCCTTATCATCGAGCACAGTCGGCTCACTTGATGGTTCCCACGATTGTGGCCGGTTATTTCCCGGGGTGCTTTGAAACAACATCTCAATTCTTTCAACCCATTGGTTCTTTTTATTTTTCCTTATATGATTCAATGATTTATTGACGGTAATACGGTAAATCCAGGTTGAAAGGGAAGCATCTTTTCTGAAACGGGGAATGGACTCCAGCAATTGAAGGCAAACATCCTGGGCCAGGTCTTCAGCATCATCCATATCCTTTAAAAAATGGTAAGCCGTTTTTATTACCCGCTGATGATACCGGTTGACAAGAGACTCTACAGCCAGTTTATCACCTGCAATAATTCCATCAATGAGTTCTTGTTCCGTCATGCTGGTTTGTCCCTTGTAAAAAGTAGGAAGAAGGCCTTCAAAAGTATGAATTCCTTCTTCCAGATCCACTTCATTACTCTATTTTGACCCTATCTACAACGTCCACCTCTGTTTGGGGTATTTCCTCCTCTTCTGCAACCCTGTACGGCATTTTTACCCCTGTTTCCTTGCCTGTATCCATTCCCGGATCTGCGGTCACAAACACCATCGCCATCGGCATCTACAAAATTGGCACCTCTGCCTCTGCCTCCCCTGTTTTCATAGTTATCACAAGTTCCATTATTGTCCTTATCAACAAAAGTTCCGGGGGTGTAACTTTGATTAGTGGTGTTTGCTGGTTTGGCAGTATTCCCGGACTTTGCTGCCTGTCCATAAACCAGGCTTCCGGAAAAAATCAACATGATTAAAGAAAGATAGAATATTTTCATTTTTTTGGTCTTAAGTGAACTATTATAAGTTAGACACTTAAAGCCGGGAAAACCATCGCTTAGCAAAATAAAATATCTTTATACTGAATTGCTAAAATATTAAATGACTGTCTAAAAATACTATTTACACTGAGTATGTTCCATAAAGGAAAATTCGTAAACCTAATCAGCCGTAGTATAGATCAATGCATAAAATTCTTTCTAAACCAAAGCTTATAGAGAGGATCAAGGAATTCAGGCTTGCCCGGAAAAATGTCGATAATCTCCTTATGAATCAGAGCCTCCCTGATCCTGCGGATATTTGAAACGGACCCAAGATCAAATTTTTTCATAGTATCCATAGAGGTAAATGAGATCACTCCTTCGGAAAGTGCTTTAAGAAACGCTACCTGCGTGTTCGGGAGGTTATCCGTTTGCATCTGGAACAGATAATTGTTCTGATCCAGGAGGTTGGCAATCGCAGTATCAATTATTGCTTGTGTGACTTCTTTATCAGTAATGCTCCAAATCTCATGAGCCAGGTACTGAATATAATAAGGATGATTTTCAAGAAGTCCCGGTATGTTATTTGCCAGTACTTCAGGAAATTGTTTACCTGAGCAGGCGAACCTTTCTGAAATAAATGGAGGCCAGAACCCAGCGGGTATTTTTTCGAGCATTACCAGATCGCCAAACCGGTAGAAAGGCATGGAAGGATTGTTAAAAAAGTCGATGAGCATATGCCTTCTGCTTCCAAGTAAAATATATACTGCATTTTTATGAAGCTGCCAGTGTGCCCGCAACGTTTTTTGGAATTCCAGGGGTTCATCGAAAAAAGCAAGATTCTGAAATTCATCAATACAAACCACGATCCTGATTTTCTTCTTTACCGAGATGACCTCCGGTAAATTAAGAATTTCATCAGGGTTCTTTTTACCTCTTTCCAATCAAGGGAAACTGGAAAAATCACTCATCGGATCGCTGCCCATGTTGAACCTGGGGAATTAGGCCTTTTAAGAACTGCCGGGCATCATCCATCCATTTTCCCATCGGTCAGATCCTGTTTTCAGAACAGCTGTGACAGTTGGGCATAAAATCCTCCTCTTTCCGGATATTGAACATATCAATAAAACAAAACCTTACTGATGAATCTTCCTGTTGATTTTTTTCATCAACCTGGCGTACCAGTGAGGATTTTCCCCAGCGCCGAGGTGAAACCAGCATGGAGTTGATACCCGAACGGATATTCCGCTGAAGGCGTTCCTGCTCTATGTCTCGATCCAGAAAAAGGTCTCCTGAGATGATCTTCCCGAAAATAAAAGGATTTTCCATGAGTCCAAAATTTGACACAAATGTATTATACATTTTTGTATGATACAAATATGTGCAAAACAAATAGATGAATTATTTGATTTTTTGCCAGGATGCTCTTTGCCGCCAAGGCCAAATCAGTTACAAACTGCTTTATTGAGCCAGGCCGAAGCATAGAATTCATCGATACTGGGCATGTTCCATACAGAAAATCTGCAAACCGAATCAGCCACAGTATATTGTTCGTATCTACCGATTGTTCTGCCTGAAACAAAAAATCCCTGCCAATCTGGTTGGCAGGGATTCAAAAGACTGTTAAGAATAGAATAGGTTGAACCAGTCAGAACACCATCTCTGATGGATGCTATTTCAGCACCGGAGAAGTCTTTTCATTTGAATGGCCTCTTAGAGCAGAAGGTTTTGACAGATCATCAATTGCTTTCTTATAATGAATCGCTTCCCCGTTTTGAACTCCGGCCTTAGAATCTGTTCCTGAAGGGGATCCAGCTCCTGAAGCCTGTTCAGTTCTATTCATATCCTTCATTTCAGGAGTTCCTGGCTTTGGAACTACGGTTTCTAAAGCCGGTTTATTAGGATCTGGTAAGGTGGAAGGATGAATACCGACGGTCAGTTTGCCTCCTTCATATACATGCCTCTTACCATTTGTTTTGGTGTCAGCATCATTGTCGCAATCCACCGCAAGATTTTTGGGGTAACTGTTTAATCACTTCCCGGCAAGACAGGATGTTCAAATCCGGCCCTTTCCCAATAGCTATATACGATATGGTTACAGTACTTTTGCCATCGTTATTTTCAACAACCTTACATCCTTTTGGGGTCACCTGGTCAAGGTATAGGCTATTCGATTTTCCCATTGATGTTTGGTGACCACCAGTGGCGACTCAGTGAAACAGCAGCCACGAAAGCCGGGTTAAAATCAATTGAAGCCAATCCATCCTTAACTGTAGCGAAACCACTGGTTTGAACCGTTACATCGGTTGAAACAGAAGTATACATCACCGTGTTAGTCTCTGTGCCATTTTCCTGCAGGTGCACATCCAGGTTATTCTTGAAAGTTACGCCATTCGCATACATAGCATAATTCTGACCTTCCGTGTAGGTCCCGTATACCTTGCCATGGATATTGGCTCCCATCAGGTCGCCCCAGGCTCCGATTCCTATCCCTGTGCTTGCCCTCGCTGCTTTTCCTGCTCCAAAATTCCAGCTAGTGAAATATCCGCCATACCCTGAGGCGCCACTGTCTTTGTAACCAAGGATCCCCCACAGAACCCTCACTTCTGCTCCAATTACCCTCCACAGCGTGAATAATCGTTGTAATTGTAACCTGATGATCCAAAGGAGTAAAGATCGCCCCAGAAGGAATAGCCAAGGCTGGCACTGTTGGTCGAGGAAACTCCGTAACCTGTCCCGTTATTTGAAGCACTGGCTCTGAAATCATAGGAGGCTGACTGCCCGGGACCATTTAACGGATCCTCGTTATGAAAGGTATAATTTGGATGGTATACGTTGTATCCCAGGTAACTTGATCCGGAAGCATCATAATCGACCTGCAGTCGTGAGGCCGGTGTATAAGTGCCGATACCTACATTACCACCTACCGGCTGAAGCACCATTGGATTCGAACCATTGTAGGTTCCAATCCAGAATTGAGCATTGGCTGGGGTTGGATTTGAATTCCAGATCAGGAAGCCTTTATAATCAGTTGACTGTCCCACATACAAAAGCGCAGTTCCAATGTCATCGCCAATGGATACATTGGAGACTGAATTAAAAGTGCTGAGCGGTATCCCAAATATCCCTGTTTGTGTATTGTCAACTTTTGCCACATGAAATAAACCTGCCGGAACTACATTCCCAATTCCGACATTGCCCCCTATAGGCTGAAGCAACAATGGATTCGAGCCATTAAAGGTTCCAACCATCAACTGAGCATTTGCAGGAGTGGGATCGTAATTCCAGGCCATATACCCCTTATTGTCTGATGACTGCCCGACATAAAGGAGGGAGAACCCTGAATCATCCCCGATGGAAACATTGGTCCCACCATTGTATCCCAGTATGTTTGATCCAAATAACGCAGTATAACCAGGGATATTCTTCGCTACATGGAAGTTGGCTAAGGGAGTAGAAGTCCCGATGCCAACATTGCCGGCGTCGTAATAAATATCGGCTCCATTGTTCAGCCATTGGCCGGCATTACTGCCAACCAGGTCCCAGGCCGGGACTGCTGGCGTACCGGAATTATAGTATAAGCCTTTTATGCCATCGGTTTGAAAAATGGTCAGGCCGGTAGTGGGGTTGACTATTGCTGATCGCTGGACAAGGGTCATCCTGGGAGCCAGCAGCCCTTTGGTTGTGCTTTTCATCCAGCATGGCTGAATTGTCAGGGCACTGCCGTCAGTATTGATAGCGACCTGGGCATGGATATTCAATCCGAATGCCACAAAAAATAGTAGAAGTATTTTCTTCATAGTAGTTGGGTTTACTCATTAAACAATTGAGATTCAATGATGTTCAGATACTTGTTTCGCATATGTAAACCACAGAATTTATTTACTGAAGGGATCAGCAGGCAAATCCCATCTTCTTTGAATTTCAAGTTACCGGTAGTATGGTATGTCAATCCGTCTGGCGGATCACAAATCATAATTGAATAGGAATAAACCATATGGTGATAATATATCATCAACTATTCCGGAATCATACCATAGGGTCTAAGAATGATTGCAAGTGATCATCTAATAAATCGATCCCATTGTCCGGCATTATTTCCAACCAATACCCAGGAGGGATCAGCGGCAGTTCCGTTAAACACCTGCAACTCCCCGTTCAGGCCACAGTCAAGGCACCATACAACCAGCCCCGCAGCTGGATCGGGTATAGTAAGCTGTTGAAGATTGGTCATCCTTGGCGGTAAAAACCCTCTGGTTGTAGAGTTGACATCCAGGGCTGCTGACGGATCGGGTGTGGTGGTTGAAATTCCCACATTGCCATTCGGAAGCACACTGATTCTTTCTCCTCCCACATTGTTATCAAAAACTGACCAAAGGTCGCCGATGGTACCCATAAAATACTCACGCTGTGAATTCCTGGTACGGACACCGGCATAGAAATTATCCTGGGTCTCTATCAATATCCTAAGGTTAACCGAATCAAAAAGATGCAGTTTATCACCAGGGAGAATATTACCAATACCCGCTTTCCCGGTGATATTGGCATAAATATTATTCCCGTTCACTGTCCATGGACTGTTAGTTTAGGTTGCCCATGCAGTGCCGTTATAGTACCAGTAACTCTGGGTGATGAGATCATACACGGTAAGCCCGGTGGCTGGTGAGACAATGGCTGTTCGCTCTGCAGAAGTCATCCTGGGCAGGAGCATGCCTTTGGTTGTGGATTTCACATCCAGCATGGCTGAATTGTCAGAACTGAGCCATCAGTATTTATAGCTACCTGCGACCAGGCCCCAAAACAGGCTGTAAGGAAAAGAGTATTAAAAGTTTTTCATAAAGTCATTTTTAAGATTATTTTAAAATTCCTCGGTTAATCGTCAAATTAATTTGCAATGCCATGGCATGAAAAATGAACATTCTATGAACATGAATAAACTCATTGGTAAGTAGTTAATCCTAAGTTAAACTCAAAGCTAGAAAGACCGGATAGGACGTATTTTACGTGTTACAATCTTTTTAGCTAAGAATGTTAAGCCATTTGAGAAATCAAGATAATGTGCAAAACCAGAATCATACTGTGAGGAACTCCAGTATAAATCAAGATTGTTAAAACCACCAATCGCAGTCCTGTTATTAGAAAGTATTTCTAACTCATTAATGGAAGGCAGATACCAATCACTGTAATCATTTAATACCAGGTCTCCACATTTTCTGGCAGCAATATTCGTCTCGGCACAGCCAGCCATAATGTCTATGGTGTTCTGATTGCCAGTTCCAACAGTAACAGCCAATAGCCCCGGATAGTAATGTTCCATAACAGCCCCAATGCGCAGGAGGTAGGTCGTCGGGAGTGGCAATGATTCCATGAAACTCTCCGAAAACATATCCAGGGTCGCCGGGTGCCAGCACATAGGCGATCTTACCACCCTGGTAATTTTGACCAATAACCGGTCCGGCCGTGGCTGCACCACCTATCATATTGGTCCAGGCAGTTCCGTTAAACACCTGCAACTCCCCGCTCGGGCCACAGTCAAGACACCATACAACAAGCCCCACTGCCGGATATGGTATAGTAAGCTGTTGAAGATTGGTCATCCGTGGTGGCAGGAACCCTTTGGTGGTAGAACTGACATCCAGTGCTGCTGATGGATCGGGCGTGGTGGTTGCAATCCCCACATTGCCGCCCATAATAGCGGTTCGCTGCGCTCCTTTAATCAATAGGTTATCGTCAATATCCTCACTGATAAACACATAATCACCATCCCCGAAGTTTAGCTTTGAACCCTCCCCATAGGTCACCCCTATACCTGTAAGACGCAATGTATTATTTGTGGCAGGATCCGAAACCATCAAGCGGTGAGTAGGTGCAGTATTTCCAATCCCCACATTGCCATTCGGAAGCACACTGATTCTTTCTCCTCCCACATTGTTATCAAAAACTGACCAACGGTCGCCGATGGTACCGGTGAAAAATTCACGCTGAGCATTCCTGGCAGACAACCTGCATAAAATTATCTGGGGTCTCTATCAATATCCTCAGGTTAACCGAATCATATAAATGCAGTTTATCATCCGGGAGTGTGGTCCCAATACCCGCTTTCCCGGTGATATTGGCATAGATATTATTCCCGTTCACTGTCCATGGACTGTTAGCTATAGTTGCCCATGCAGTGCCGTTATAGTACCAGTAACTCTGGGTGCTGAGATCATACACGGTAAGCCCGGTGGCTGGCGATTCAATAGCAATACGCTCTGCAGAGGTCATTCGTGGCAGGAGCATACCTTTGGTTGTGGATTTCACATCCAGCATGGCTGAATTGTCGGGCGTAGAGTTATCGTTGTTGATGGCTACCTGTGCATGAGTTGCCATTCCTAACGTTATAATAAAGAGTACAATAAGTTTTCGCATATTCCCTGTTTTCTTGGATGAACGTTAATAGTTATTAAAGAAGCTAAATGAGTTGAAATGTAAACAAACAGCAACCCTAAATAAAGATGTGGATCTGAGAATGCATCTAGTTCAAGCAAGCTTTTCCCATCTTATTTTTGCCTTTGAGTCGAAGTGGTGGTATTGACAGCTGGTGACATGCCAGATGAATTACTTCCCGGAACTATAGCTGGAGTTGATATTACTTTTTCTGCTTTCCGGGGTTGTACATGCGGGGTTCCATGTACATCATTTCCGAAGGACTGGCCTGCTGCAGCATTATGACCTGATGATGCAGGAGCAGATAAAGAAGCAGGAATAAAAGTCTCAGCTACCGATTTTCCGCGGTCAGTATATACGGAGGGATGAATTCCGACCTTCAGTTTACCATCTTCATAATACAGGCCTTCCCCTTTGGTGTCTTTAAATGCATCGTTATGTAAACCGCGGGCAAGATTTTGAGTATAGCTGCTTTCAATTACTTCACCCGGGAGTATGGGATGTTCATAGCCTGCCCGCCGGCCAATTGCGATAAAAGAAACCTTGGCGCTGCTTTTCCCTTCATTACCTTCTGCAATGCTGAATCCTTTTTCTGAAACTTCGGACAGATATACCCAGTTGGGCGAACCTACAGGGGTTACCGTAACCACAACAGGGATATCGGCTGACACGGATGCAGTGAATGCCGGATCAAAGGCTATGCTTGCTTTGCCATTGGTAAGGGTAACATATCCGCTGGTCGTAACAGTTACATCCGTTGAAACGTTTGAGTAAAGAACCGTTTGGGTTTCGGTCCCGTTTTCCTGCAGGTGCACATCCAGGTTGTTTTTAATTGCCAAACCGTTTTTTGAGTACGTTGCGTAGTTTTCCCCTTCGGCATATATGCCATACACCTTGCCATGGATATCAGCGCCCATCAGGTTGCCCCAGACTCCTATTCCTATTCCTGTATTTGGTTGGTTACTTTTACCTCCCCCGGCATTCCAGTTGGAGAAGTATCCACCATACAATATGTATCCGGTCGCACGATAACCCAATGATCCCCAATAACCTCCTCCGCTACTTGCACCTACCCTCTCTCCGCTCATAGTCAAGGTAACTGAACCCTGAAGTGCCAAAAGAATATTCATCACCCCAGTAAGCCATGCCTTTGAGCGCTGAGTTGCTGGAGAAATCGGCATAATCATAACCATTATTTGCATATGAGCGGGTTCTTAATGCAAAAAGTGCCGACTGCCCGTCACCTTCAACCGGATCTTCTGTATGATAGAAATAATTTGGGATGGTATTGGTATAACCTAATAGACTCTCGGAGCCGGAACTACTGACATGGAATTTAGAAAGCGGGGCTAATACACCGACTCCAACATTACCATAGTAAGGCTGGAGCAGCAGGGGATTTGAACTGTTGAAGGTACCTATCAGGAATTGAGCATTGACAGGGTTAACATTGTAATTCCAAATTAAATAGCCTTTGTCGCTTGCCGACTGACCCAGGTACAATACCGGAGAAGCGGCATCATCACCGATTGAAACGGCAGTTCCATCACTATAACTTTGAATCCGAACCAAATAATGCGGTAAAGTCAGGACTGTTTTTGCAACATGCAAAGAGGCCAGGGTGGAGGTATTAATTCCAACCTTCCCGAACTATAATACATATCAAGGCCATTGGTAAGCCATTGACGGAATTGCTGCCAACCATACCCCATGCCGGTGCCAAAGGTGTACCGGATTAATATATAGCCCTGGGAGTGTCGTTATTCGGGAAAGCACCAACCCGGTGGCCGGTGAAACGATTGCATTCGCTTGGGCAAGGGTCATCCTTGAGGCAACACAGTCCACGGGTAGTGCTTTTCACATCCAGCATAGCGGAATTATCGGGGTCGGTGCCATCGGTGTTGACGGCTACTTGTGAAATAGCATTCAATCCAACAGTTAGGCAAAAGATGAGTAAAAGATTTTTCATGCGATCAGAAGTTAAACGTGAACAATGAATCAGGAATAAAATGTGAAATAGAAAGTGTATAGAAATACAAGTTATTTTAGCATAGCTACAGTGAGATTGATACTTCCTATTGATCAAATATCATAAAGTTGAATGGGGTATTTATGTGATTTCCTGTAGTAAAATCATAAGTCTCAATGATAACAGTATTCTGATATCCACCTGTCCTGGCAATTGCATAGACATAAGACAGCATAGGGGAAACTATTGTGGTTGAAACGGCAGAGGTAACCGAAGTTGAAATTTTATACCCTCCAGTAGCTAATTGTATGACACTAAAGCCATCAGTTCCACTTATAATACCACCATTTTCATCGATAAGTCCATAATAGCGGGGTAACATAGGATATGCACCGGTATTTGCAGTCCCCAAAGTACCGTTATCACTTAAACTATATCTTCCAGTAATATTTGCATCTGCCATTTAC
>JADJGZ010000061.1 GCA_016707785.1 Bacteroidales bacterium
TTCCATCTATAATACAATTGGCTTCATTGACACCTTGAAGTGTGAGTGTCTTATCTATTACCACTCTTTCATTATAGGTATATTCTGCACATTCTATCACATCATTGGCATTGGCAGCAGTAACCGCAGCCTGAATACTCAGGTAATAAGTATTCTGGGTTAGGTTATGAACCGGATAGAAAGTGGTGATAAACCCAAGGCATGAAGCATCCGGCGTATGGAAGAGCCCATTCTCCAGTGCTGTGCGTTGAGAGAAATTCATTGCTGATGGAAGCTGAAGGCCTGAACCAACGTCGAATTCGTTGTATTCAGCGTTGATATTGTTTGCCCAGCACACCATTGAAGTAGCGTTCGGATTGGCAGTACCAACACTGTTATCCAGGTGGATAAAAGTTCCTATACCAGTGTTGAAGATATTTTCATTCCCGGCTGAACCAAGGGTAAACGGACCAATTACAGGACTATCGTTATCCCAGTTATAGAATCCAATGGCCATGCCTCCGGGAGTTCCTGAACCGTTAAATGTATTATTAGTAATAACAGCATTGATCACAGGGTTATAATAACCGCTGGAAGAGCTGAAGTCTTTTGTATTGACAGTTATATGACGGTATGCAGCAGAACCAGCCAAAGGAGTAAAAGTGTTATTATCAACCGTGATGGCCTGATAATTCTCAAGACTTAAAGTTCCTCCTGCTCCGGCAATATTACCTACAAAACCGGTAAATGTATTTCCACTTACAACCGTTGTTCTTGCAGTGTAGTTATTCTTTAGTCTTAACGCATTAGAGTATGTATTGGCAAAAGTACCATCGAAGAAGTTTCCAGTGATACTGAGGGTACCGGTTCCGGCATTAAAATCCGCAAACTCCATACCTGCTCCATTTACATAGTTCCCACTAACAATTACATTTCCACTGGCTGCAAAACGGACGAGAATGTCAGAACTGATGGTTTTTAATATATTGCCACTAAAAGTTCCCTCACCTTCGTCAACTGAAACACCAGAGCGGAACATAGTTGGATAAGTGCCGGCATTTACAGTATTATCAGTAAAAGAAATATTATCAACACCACCTGTTGCAACACGATATCCAGCATAGTTGATGCTAAACGCATTTCTGTCACCATAAGTACCCGCCGGAGTTCCATATGGGTCAACCAGATTATTTTTGATGGTGATATTGTCAATTCCGGCTGCACTTGCAATAACAGCGCTTCTCAGCTTTGCCAGATCAACGTTGAAATGTATATTCTCTATTGTTACATTATTGGCACTGATATCAAACAAGGTTGGTTTTCCGGTAACAGTTCCGGTAAAGTCGATGGTTGGTTGTCCACCTGTTCCTTTGAGGGTAACTTCTTTGTTAACTAATACCTGTTGATCATAAGCAGCAACACGGTTTTCAATCTCAAGTACATCGCCAATAGCTGTGTTTGATGCATCAATCGCTTGTTGAATTGTGCAATAGCTTCCTTTAGTGCCGGTAATGTCGTGCACATAGCTTTCAATGGTCCATATGTAAACATTTTCAGCAGAGCATCCTCTTCCTTGTGAATCGGCTCTCTTGGCTTTTATCTGGATTGAAGGAATTTGGAAAAGAGTTGATGAAATATTGGAACCAAGTGTATATGCTGACCAAGATAATCCACCATCAACTGAATATTCATAAGAGTCACTACAATTATATCCATCTGTACCTGCAGAATAAAGTGTTGCATAAATATCAGGCCCTGCACAAATAGTACCTGCTGCTTGACTAAGAGTCAATACAGGAGCAACAGGTTGATTTAGAACACAAATATTAAATGATTGAAAGAAATCACCATCACGGTCATCCACAGTCCATATTGAATAAGAATTTTCAGTGGGAGAGACAGGAATATAGGTTATTGTACCACCACCTGAGGTTATTTCCTGAGAAGCAGGTCCACCTGATGGATTAGTTTGACGGAAACGATAGCGATGACCCGAAATAGTATTATTGACTGAAACAGTAACAGTTCCCCCTATACATATTGTAACATCACTACCAATGGGTGCAGGCACTATGGTAAGCGTTTCGTCAGTCATCGGCCCGTCATTCTCCGGGAACAGGTTTCCTTTTTCAGGGCTTTCAAAATTGCCGAAGGCGGCGAGTGACTGAACTTTAAACGAATAGGCCAGTGTATTTTCTCCGGTACCCATTACTGTAAGAATCATGGTCCCGGCAGCATTGACCGGGAAAGAAGGCACATTCAGTGTTCCCCCTGAAGAGGTTACCAGCAGGAAGCTGTTATCCACCGGGAACGTTCGTTGTACCCGAAAGACTTGCCCAGCCTGGGTGTTGGGAATTGAAATGCTGAGTTTTGCCCCTGCATTTATTGTGACTACATTATCAATCATTGCAGGGCTTGTATTGACAAGCGGTGCAAAGGACTGACCATAGGCCACTGTCAGCAATGCGATCATTAGGATCGTCAGTGTCAACTTAAATAACGGCTTCACAATGCGTGTAGCATTGAATGAACAATTGTAGAGATTCTCCATGACTCTGTTGTTTGGGTTTAATAAAAAAATCAAAATGTCAAAATTTTAAAAGCCAAAAATGAAAATAAGTGTACAAGCAGAAAATGTTTCATACGGCTAACCGTTGAACACAGTAAACAGGTATTCCAAACCCCGGGAAATTAAACGAGTAGAGGCAATAGTGTACTAGTTGTTAAAAGTCAATACAAAAAAAAGTGTACAAGCAAAATAGTGAATCAAAAAATCATCAATTATAAACGAGTCATTTAGTAAGTGGGCAATTCGAGTCGATTCTTAACCAAGTGTGTTTGTAATAGTAAGTAAAGTAAGTGGGTAATGGGTTAATGGTACTAATCTAATCATAACATAATCAAATACTTACAATCAGCAATTCTAAAATGGGACTAAAATAGTCTTCTCCTCCATCTTGTCAAAACTCTAAAAAAAACTTTAACATATTGTTATTCAACCTATTGGTTGTAACAATATGAACACTATCTAATAAAAATTGAGTCGTAACAAGTAAATTCCGATTATAATTGCCTCTAAAAAATCAATTAATATGCCATTTTTATTATAGCATTGCATTTCAAGATTATGATAACCTTATTTAGAATGACTATAAACGAAAATCTTCCAAATCAGGAAAAACCATTCCCAAAATCAGAGCGAATTAATATAATAGGATTATTTTTTTGACAATTACTATGCATATTTACATATTATATTGCAACAGAACTAAAAAATCCTAATTCTTATGCTTAATTGTAGTTTAGTTCAACTTTCACTCAAATAAAAAGTATTAACAAATCGTTAAGTGTTTTAAGTTTATCCATCCAACGTTTTATAAAGATACATTTTTATTTGGAAACTATCTTTCAGAAACTTACATGCTTTAATAGAATGCTGAATAACATCATTTTTAATATGTTCAAATAAATAGTGTAACCGATTGACTTTATGAAGAAAAGCATAACACTCAGACGAATTATTTTTTACACATTATCTTTTCTAATCCTGTTATTACTCTTAAGCATCCTGGTACCCAGATCCTACAATGTTCCCAAAGCTGTGCATGATAAAAGGGTTCAATTCTGGGATCTAAAAGGAGGTTCAAGGATTGCATTCATACATGTGAAACCAGAAACTGAAACCCAGCCATCTCCTGTAATCTACCTTCATGGAGGACCAGGTGGTGCGATAAAAGAGCAGAGTATTCAACTTCTTTCGAACCTGGCAAAGGATGGATTTACAGTGTATTTGTATGACCAGGTGGGAGGCGGGTATTCTGAACGGCTGGACGAGATCGGTGAGTATACGGTGGACAGGCACCTCAAGGATCTTGAAGAAATTGTTGATAAAATAGGGGCTGAAAAAGTGATCCTTATTGCACAATCTTGGGGGGCTATTTTAGCTACTCAATTCATTGCCTATCATCCACATAAAGTGGAAAAGCTAATCCTGACGGGACCTGGTCCGATACTTCCGATATCAAAGTCCTATCAGAAATTGAAATCACCCGATAGTCTTAACCTTAAGAAACCAGCGTCCACCAATGCTGACGCTAACCGAAAAGCATCGAACCTCAGGATGAAATTTGTTAAAGCCTGGGCAATAACAACCGGAAAAAAAATTGCTGATGATTCAGAAGTTGATGCCTGGCAGTCAATTCTAGGAGGAGAACTAAATAAGTCTATTGTCTGTGATATTGCAAAGGCGCCTAAAGCCTCAGCGGGAAGTGGATTTTATTGCCAGTTAATGACTATTAAAAGTTTCTCACAGGTCAAAGATCCGCGACCAGAATTGAAGCACTCCACTTGTAATGTTTTAATCATGAAAGGTCAATGTGATAATCAACCATGGGGGTTGCGGCAGAATACATGGATGTTTTTCCTAATCACCAACTGGAAGTAATTCCTGGAGCCGGGCATGCAATAGAAGTTGAGCAGCCTGATGTTTACATAAGATATATACGGGAGTTTCTAAGCGACCAAAGATAGTATGCAGCAAAACAGCATCTTTTTCATTACACCAGATTCCTGATTGGAACCATGCCAGGACCCGCAGATAGTGCACAAGATCGCAGAATTAGTCCGGGATCATGTCAGATTCTATAAAACCGTTGCTAATGTTTACCCTCATTCGGGATTTAAGGTTATAACACTGAAAATTGGGAAGAATTCCTCATTCCTTTAATGGTTGACTCCCTGGGAACTATAGAATGAAGACCGCTAATTTTAAAAAGAAATTAGATGTTTAATGATTAAAATATTAAATAAATCGTTATATTTGCGATTACAATCGTCATATCATGATAAAAAGAGCAATCACAACGAATATTTCAGGTAAACTGAATACAGGAAAAGTGATCCTGCTTTTCGGTCCCCGGCAAACCGGAAAAACAACTTTGCTGCACCAGCTTTTCGACGGGAAACCAGAAATCATGTGGTTCAACGGCGATGAAGCAGATGTGCAACAACTCTTTGAAAAAGGGTCTTCCTCACGATTGAAAGCTGTTTTCAGTGACAATAAAACCATTGTCATTGATGAGGCACAACGTATTCCAAACATAGGGCTTTCCCTAAAACTGATCAATGATGAATTGAAAGAGGTACAGGTGATTGTTACCGGATCCTCAGCGTTTGAACTTACCAACAGAACTCAAGAGCCGCTTACAGGAAGGAAATGGGAATATTTCCTTTATCCTCTCTCTTTCGGAGAAATGGTTGATCATCATGGCCTGCTTGAGGAAAAACGCATGATTTCTCACCGGCTTGTATATGGATGCTATCCTGAGATCATCAATAATCCTGGCAAGGAAAAAGAGATTTTGAAACTCCTCACTGACAGCTTTCTTTACAAAGACATCCTAATGATTGAAGGATTAAAGAAACCGGCAAAGATTGTTTCCCTGTTGCAGGCTCTGGCTTTTCAAACCGGGAATGAGGTATCGTATAGTGAACTAGGCCGGACTTTAGGGATTGATAATCAGACAGTAGAAAAATACATTGACTTATTGGAGAAGGCATTTGTGATCTTCCGTCTCGGTGCACTGAGCAGGAATCTGAGAAAAGAGCTGAAACGAGGACGGAAAATTTATTTTTATGATAATGGCGTAAGAAACGCACTCATTGCCCAGTTTGGCCCGATAGAACTTCGTCCCGACAGGGGTGCCTTATGGGAAAACTACCTGATGGCAGAACGACAAAAGTATATTGCTTACCAGGGTTTATGGGTGAATTCCTATTTTTGGCGTACCCAGGACCAGCAGGAGATCGATTATGTTGAAGAGCAGGATGGCGTTTTTCAGGCCTGGGAATTCAAGTGGAATGCCCGGGAAAAGGCCAGATTCTCAAAAACCTTCGCAAATGCTTACCCTCATTCGGGATTTAAGGTAATAACACCTGAAAATCTGGAAGAATTCCTCCTGCCCTATCTGGCAGCACCACCTGAGGATATAGCGAGAATATCACTGTAAGAGGAAACCGAATATCTAAAGTTTATTTCTAAATCTGGGTTGATTTACGTTATCTGCAGGCAGAAAAAGGTGTCCAGCAGTTTTCGCA
This sequence comes from Bacteroidales bacterium, assembly GCA_016707785.1. Classification (NCBI taxonomy): domain Bacteria; kingdom Pseudomonadati; phylum Bacteroidota; class Bacteroidia; order Bacteroidales; species Bacteroidales bacterium. The sequence continues at coordinate 6,076 of JADJGZ010000061.1, forward strand.
GAACAGTTCCTAAATTAATCATGAAAAGTCGATCGACTTGATTAAACAAGACCTGTAGTTATATTTCTAATAGTTGTATTTTTTTTGCAGAAACAGTCTATCGATGCGGAGAAATCTTCAAAAGGTTATTGTTAGTTATCTTTTCAAAAGGAAAGGCTATACTCAATCCTGGGCACGACTAAGAAATATTAAATACTCCGAGTGGCTATCAGGGAATAAAAAAAGAGAGCAGAAAACTGCTCTCTTCTTGTGACCCCGCCAGGATTCAAACCTGGAACCTTCTGATCCGTAGTCAGATACTCTATTCAGTTGAGCTACAGGGCCGGTTTCGAGGGTGCAAATATAGGGATATTTTTTTCTTGTAAAATTGAAAGCCCTATTTTTACAAAAAAAACTACTAAATCACATACCGATGTCAGATTCATTTGACCATCTTGTTCCTGATTGGGCCAGGGAATTTCCTTATGCAATTACTGTTTGTGACACAGAGGCCATCATTCTATATATGAATGACCAATCAAGGCAAACGTTTAAGGATAGTGGTGGTGACAACTTGATTGGCAAAAGTCTATTTGATTGTCACTCAAAAGCATCCAAAGAAATTATACAAGAATTACTACAAACAGGGCGCAGTAATATCTATACGATTGAAAAACTGGGTAGAAAAAAGCTTATTTGTCAATCTCCATGGTACCATCAGGGGAATATTTCCGGATTGGTGGAAATTTCGATCCTTCTACCTGAAAATATGCCCCATTTTATTCGTCAATAATTTGTGAGGAATAATCGGATCCACGTGAATCCTTCTTGATGGAGTTCACCTTCTTTTCAAGGAGCCTTCGTTCTTTGGAACCTGCAGTCGGACGTGTTGCTATTCTCACTGCATCAACCTGGAAAGCCTTTATAATCAATCGTACAAATTTTTCCTGAACCAGTTTCTTATTCCCTAACTGGGTCCTGTCGGTAGAAGCATTTAGTTGTAATAGTCCCTCATTAGAAATCCTTGCCCTTAGTTTTTCCATCATCCAGTTTTTCTGCTCTTCACTAAGAACTTCTGAATTCAGGACATCAAAAACGAGGATAACTTTTGTCGCTACCTTATTTACATTCTGTCCGCCTTTCCCGCCACTTCTCACTGCCTGAAAGCTGCATTCAGCCAGTAATAAAGCAGTATCGGGTGAAGAAATCATGTGGTAAGGGATAAAATGTAATTAAGGGAATCTATGATTCAATAACAGACCGACAAATTAAAGCATTTATTCCTTAACAACCATATTTCCGGGGATGACTCCAGCTTGAATTGAATCAATGAGGGCTCCTGATTCAGCATCATAGCGAATCATCCAACCATTGGACTGAAAATCTTTTGGATCTGAGGTCATGAGATAATTTTTCCCATGGTCGATAGCCAGCGCGTATAGGTTTGAATGGCTAACCTTTGTAGGCACTGCCAGAGCCAAAGCCGTATTGTAACGGTAAATTCCATTGTCGAATAAGAAATAGAGTGTATTCCCGGATTTATTAATAACGAGTTTTTCCGGATGCATTGAAGAGTCATCAAAAGCAATATCTATATCATCTGTTTGAGTTTCCGGATCAATTCTGACAAGGTGGCCTTCAGTATCGTCAGCTGCAGGCCAGCCATTAAATCCTTTACCTGAGCAGAGCACCCAGATCTTACCTGACTCATCCTGAACAATTCCCGTAGGCCTTTTGGCTACCGTAAGGGTTTTTACTACCTGATCAGTACTGGAATTAATGATTGTAATGGTACTGTCGACTGAGAATCCTCCGGCATTCAGAACATACACAAATTCGCCGGCTTTCAGCATCATTTCCGGTCCTGTACCTGCAGGAATGCTACCGGTAACTGAGTTTTCAGTTAAATCAATGATCTGCACCACTCCAGCCCAATCACTTACATAGGCTTTCTTATCATTGATCACCTGCAGATACCGGGGTTGTGACAGACCAGTAATTGTTGCAACCGATTTAAAACTTGTGGCATTTACAACTTCAATTTTAGAAGCATTATTCACCACTATATAGGCGTTGTTGTTATACAATGTCATACTCTGGACAACATTTCCAAGTTCTCTTCCATTTTCCAGATTGAATATGTCCTGGGTAACCTTACCGGTAATTCCATCCACAAAAGTTATGGTTCCGGTACCTGTTTGAAAAGGACCTTCATTTGTGATAAAAATGCCTTTCTGATAATTTCCGGCTTCCTTATTATCATCCTCTTTGGTACATGAAAAAGTGATTACAGCCAGTAAAAAAAGTGAGGCCAGGATAAGTGAACTGATGAATTTCATTTGTTTGATTTTAAATGGTTATGTGAATGTTAGTCATGAAAGAAATACCCGGCTCTGGATAATATTTTACCACCTGGTACTGCGTATTTAACAAATTTCGGATTTCAAATTGCAGGTAAAAATTTGTATGATCAAGGATGATTTTTTTCTGCAGAGTCAGATTTAATAATGCATGAACGGGAAGTTCATCAGAGTTATCCATATTTACATATCGTTTCCCTGTAATGTTCAATGCAATGATTCCTGAATAGGATCTGAATGTGGTATTTGAGAGGAACACCAGGCGATTAACCGGGATATAGATAAGCTGATGGCCGGCATCCAATATGGTTGATGGTGAGTATGTATATGAAACACTTGTCGTGGAGCTGAATTCTTCCCGGCGAAGGAAATAGCTGATTTTTGTTTCAACTCCCCTACTCCACACTTTGTTCACATTTTTTGGTGTCCAAACAGTTGAATTCAAATTCACCCATTGAATAAGGTTGATAATCATCATATTATATGTATTGATTTCAGCCTTAATTACTGAAGTAGAGGAATTTGCAGGGTATAGATATACAAATCCCAGTTCCTGGTTCCAGCTTGATTCAGGGACAAGGTCCGGGTTTCCACCTGGTTCCCAAAACCGGTCATTCATAGTAGGAACCCTGAAATTCCTGGATACATTGAAACTGGCAGTGAGTGTCCTGAAAATTTTCCCCTCAATGCTGAGAGAAGGGCAGACCGGAACCACATAACCTTGTTCTAATTCCTTTCGTAAGTTGACAGCTGCTTTCCAGCCTGCTGTCTTCCAATTATAAAGGCCTGAAATAAACAGACCGGCACCTTTCTGATTTTCATCTTTTTCCTTGTAATAAGGCACAGAAGCCTTTTGAATACGGGTATTGACACCAAGGTTGATCGTTGCATTTCCAAAAATTCTCTTATAATCAGATTCCAGTGAGAAGGTGCGCAACTTGTACAATGCATCAATCAATGCCATTGGACTCATAAAATGAAGTGATTCACCAAAGAAGGCTGAACGAACCTGAAATTGGCTCAATGAAGTTATATAAGAGTATTGTAAAGTGCTTCTTAGTGATTGATCTTCCTGTAACTGGTCATTCGATTGCATCACCAGGGTGGCAGGAATTTCCCTGTTACTGGATTGCAGCCATAACCCGGCAGAGAGGTAGCTTTTAGGTGTCAGCAGAATATCCACCTGGTTGAGTACACCTTTTCCAATGCAAACTGCATGTTGAAGATCTTCGGTGTTCCCTGACAGGTTTTTATACTGAAATTTATTCCTATCGAAATAGCCATTCATGGATGAGGACCAGGATATATTCTTATTTCCTGCTGATACTTTGAAAGATGTATTTGCCTCTCCAAAACTGCCAATTCCCAAACTCAGGGTAGATTTTAATGGTTGATTGAAGGCTTTCGAATTAGATAGCTGAAGATTCCCCCCAATAAGTCCATTGCCTGCTACAGACCCGGATCCACCATATTGCACTTCCACATCATCAAAGCAGGAAACAGGGATCAGGGACAGATCAGCCATTCCCATATTAGGTTGATTGAGGTTGAAACCGTTCCAGAAAACGCCTGATTGCGTTGTTTGGGTTCCTCTCATCGAAAGAGTGGCGAGTCCACCAGTACCATAGGAACGGATCAATGCGCCACTATTTTCGGAAAGCAGAGCCGCAATAGATAAAGATTGTCGCATCTGAATCAGGGAGGAGTCGATCTTTTCAATTTTGAGTCCGGGGAGGAAAATATTGGTGCGGGTGGTCGTGATTTCTATTGCAGGCAGGAAGTGCGTAGAATCCGGACGATGGGATTGTCCGAATGCTATGGAAGCAATAAGAATAAGCAGACCTATAAACAGACCACGCATTGTGAATTGATTTAGCCAATATAAGCCCTGGAAAGGATGGAATATACCCTGTTATAGCAGTTCCATTCTCAGCCTTTAACCCGAAAGCTTTGAATAATATAGCAGTGGCAGGTCTTCTGACTTACTTCCCTTTCGGACGCCTTCCCACCCCGAATGCTCGGGACAGTGGCCATGAGGTTTTATCCTTAGGTTGATGCCGAAAAAATGGGATATTTCTATCCTTCTTTTACCGGCAGCACAATACCTGTTTTGATCAGATATTGTTTGAAGCTTACAGCAGCGGGACTGTCCGGGATTTTCACCCGATTCCCTTTTCAAGCATTTCCGGAGGCCCCGGTATGCTCACCATTGCGAAACAAAGGTAAAGAGTTTTGGAGGATAGGTTGAAATGTGAAGAAAAAGTTTTTGGGGAGTTATGAACTTAAGGGATGTTTAATGTCGGATGGCTAATGTATAATGTCTAATGTTTAATGTTTAATGTTTAATGTTTAATGTCGGATTGTGGATTGGGGATTGCGGATGTTTAATGTCGGATGTCTAATGTTGGATGTCTAATGTTGGATGTCTAATGTCGGATTGGGGATTTCGGATTGGGGATTGGGGTGTCGGATTCGGACGGCTAATGTGGATGTTTAATGTGGATCTCTAATGTCAGATGCCCAAGCCGGCCTGCACTGACGATTGCGGATTGGGGATTGCGGATGTTTAATGTCGGATGTCTAATGTTTAATGTCGGATTGTAGATTGCGGATTGGGGATTGGGGATTGGGGATTGGGGATGTAACCCTGAGCATGGTGAAGGGTCGGATGTAAGAATTCGCAATATGGCTCAGCACCCAGCACTCAGCACCCAGCACTCATTACCTGGCCCGGTAAATGGAACATAGAGCATTCAGATGCATTCTATCTTGCGAAAAAAAAATATCAAATAATCAACACTAAATACTAAATGAAAAAGTAATTATTAACTTATTGATTTAGAGTTTCGCGTTCAATATTCAATATTTGGGGCCTGCCAAATCCGCAATACACAATCCGAAATCCGAAATCAAACACTCAGAGCCAAGGGCTCCCCTTCGGGGCACTCAGCACTCAGCACTCAGCACTCAGCACTCAGCACCAGCACTCAGCACCCAGCACCCAGCACTCAGCACTTGAGCACCCTACTTAATAAATCCCTCAATTCCCGGATAATGCATTCGTTCGCGGGCGATATGTTCCGGCCAGGTGAAATAATGCATGAGGGCATCGGCGCAGAGTTGCTGATCACGATCAAAGAGTTCAACTTTTACCAGGGCTATATTCTTGTTCATTTCCTCAAGCCGCGCAACCAGCCGGAATGGGGCATGGTCCATCTGAGCTGTTTTCAAGAGTCTGACTTCCATTTTTGAAGTAACTCCGGCAGTTTTCAGTTTTACCATGACCAGCCAACTGGCAATCTCGTCCATCAATGTGGCCTGGATACCGCCGTGCAACACATTCATCCATCCCTGGTAGTGATTTCCGGGAGTCCAGTCTGAGGTTACAATGTCATCTTCTATTCTAAAATGCATTTGCAACCCAATTGGATTATCCGGTGAGCAGCCAAAGCAGTTATACCCTTTCTTACCCCGGAATGGATTATTGATCTGTTTACTCATCTCTACACTAACTATTAAAAGGTAAATCAGGTCGTTGATTATTTCTCAACACCCTTGACGAATTTACTGACCTTTGAAGGTTTTCCGTTGGCATCAAACTCTGTCCATTTTCCTTCTTTCTCACCATTTACATATATTCCTTCCACCTTCATTTTACCTTCTTCATCAAATTCAACATATTTCCCATCCATTGCCCCATTCTTATAAGTCGTTTCGATTTTCACCTTCCCTGATTCAAAATACTCTTTATAGAGACCAGACTCAGTATTATTGATATAGTTCTGTTCACTCATTAACTTTTTGCCAGCATAATAGGTCTTCTGTATACCTTCCAGTGAACCGTTCTTATAATTATATTCAGCGATAGGATCACCATTGACGGCATAAAAAACAGAAGATCCCTCCTTGATATCATTGATATAGTTGGATTCTTCTTTCAGTTTTCCGGCCGCGTTCTCATAATAATCCTTCTTTTTTCCATTCATTTTACCTTGTTTATAATCAATAACTGATGCCGGATTGGTACCATAAAAGAACTTTTTTGCTGTTCCTTCCAGCAGGTTATTCACATAATACATCTCACTAACGAGGTAGCCTCTTTGGTCGATTTCAACGAAGATACCATCACGGATACCTTTTGAGTATGACTCAATCCGGGTTAAGTTACCATTGGTTGCATGGGAAATCCAATTGCCATTCTTCTGATCATCAATATATTGACCACTAGAGATACCGGTCGCAATTTTTTCTTCCCAGGCCCCTTGTTTTAATCCTTTAGCGTCAGTTTTATTGATATTGGATTCCTGGGCAAAAACGAACAGCACTGAACAAACCATCAATGCAGCAGTAAACATAACTTTTTTCATTTTTTTCTTTTTTCTGTGTTATAACTAGGTCACAAAGAACATGTTGGACGGAGGGAATCAACTTAAAATAATTGAAAGTATTGACTACAAATCCCTCCCTGCAATGTTATATCCAGTATAAAAAATTAATTGATTATACTGGCATATAAGTCGAAATCATCGGCTCCAGTAATCATCACTGAACAAAATTCGCCAATTTTTAAATTCAAAGCATCTTTTATTAATACTTCATTATCAATTTCAGGGGAATCAAATTCAGTGCGGGCTACAAAGTATTCACCCTCTTGTCTGTCAACAAGGACTTTAAATTTTTTCCCGATTTTTGCCAAATTCAGTTCCCTGCTTATTTCAGCCTGGATCTCCATCAGGCGTGATGCCCGTTCCTGTTTTACTGAATCATTCACAGAATCTTCCAACGAAAATGCATGAGTATCTTCCTCATGAGAATAGGTAAATACTCCTACTCTATCAAATCGTTGCATTTTGACAAATTCTACCAACTCTTCAAATTCTTCATCGGTTTCACCAGGATATCCAACAATGAAGGCTGTGCGAATAGAAACTCCGGGCAATGATGACCTGAAATTTGCGATGAGATCATGAGTTTCAGCTGAATTTACCCCTCTTCGCATCCCTTTTAAAATCCTGTTATTAATATGTTGAAGTGGAATATCAATATAATTGCAAACATCAGGATGGGTGGCCATTACATTAAGCAATTGCTCCGGGAATGTTGAAGGGTACAGGTAATGAAGACGTATCCAATTGAAAAGTTTAAGGGCAGATAACTTCTCTACCAGTTCAGGTAGTTTCTGTTTGCCATAGATATCAACTCCATAGTAGGTTAAATCCTGTGATATCAGTAGGATTTCCTTTACTCCCTGGTCAGCAAGTTTCCTGGCTTCATCCAGGATATCTTCTATTTTACGGGAGATATGTTCACCCCTGATTCCGGGAATTGCGCAGAATGAGCAAGATCTGTTGCAGCCTTCAGCAATCTTTAGATATGCATAGTGAGATGGAGTAGTAAGCACCCTGTCACCAAGGAGATTCTGCCTGAATTCAGCCCCCATCCTTCTCACTACATTCCCCAGGTCATGCACGCCAAAATATTCATCAACTTCGGGAATTTCCTTCATTAAAGGTTCTTTGAAGCGTTCCGAAAGGCAGCCCATTACAAACACATCCTTGATGCGTCCCCTTCTTTTCTCCTCAATATAACCCAGGATGGTATCAATCGATTCTTCCTTGGCATCATTGATAAATCCGCAGGTATTGATCACGATAGTATCGGCATGGCCTTCCTCACCGTCGCGCAGCACCTTGATATGATTCAATTTAAGTTGTCCCATCAGGACTTCTGAATCCACTGTATTTTTTGCACATCCGAGGGTTACCACCCTTATAGATTGACGGGGTTTCATAGGCTCAGGACTATTGAATCTGCTACAAATGTTGAACTCATCGAGCTGTGATTTCTTTTTCTGCCAAGATAATAAATGAGTGTATATGAATGTGCACAATCCCACAGAAACCATTAAAGGTTCTTTCAAGAAAGGCCAAACGAGAAAAATCAGGAGAACAGGGAATCAACAAATTCATTCCTGTTGAATACCTGCAGGTCTTCCATTTTCTCCCCCAGACCGATATAGCGGACAGGGATTTTGAATTGGTCGGAGATTCCTATGACTACACCACCTTTCGCGGTGCCGTCTAATTTGGTAAGAGCCAGGGAGGTTACTTCAGTTACCGCAGTAAATTGCTTAGCCTGTTCAATGGCATTTTGCCCTGTAGAAGCATCCAAGACCAGTAAAACTTCCTGGGGTGCATCGGGCATGACTTTTTGCATGACTTTCCTGATTTTCCCCAGTTCATTCATAAGATTTGCCTTGTTATGGAGACGGCCGGCGGTGTCGATAATCACAACATCAGCTCCTTTGCTTACAGCAGATTTCACAGTATCATATGCAACAGCTGCAGGGTCTGAGCCCATTTCCTGCCTGATGATCTCCACTCCTGCCCGATCAGCCCAAATGCTCAACTGCTCAATAGCAGCAGCGCGGAAAGTATCGGCTGCTCCGAGTATTACTTTCTTTCCGGCTTTCCGGAAATTATAGGCTAATTTCCCAATGGTAGTGGTTTTGCCCACTCCATTTACACCTACAACCATGATGACATATGGGGTATCCCTTTTTGGAAAATCAAATTCCAGGAGATCCTCTGACTCATTTTCAGATAATAATGCGGCAATTTCCTCCCTTAAGATGCCATTCAGTTCAGATGTTCCGAGAAATTTATCCCTGGATACTCGTTGCTGAATTCTTTCGATAATTCTCAGGGTTGTTTCCACACCTACATCGGAGGTAACAAGTATCTCTTCGAGGTTGTCAAGCACCTCGTCATCGACTTTTGATTTTCCAATGATCGCTTTGGAAATTCTGGAAAAAACGCTGGTCCTGGTTTTCTCCAGGCCTTTGTCGAGGATTTCCTTTTTCTCTTTACTAAAGAATGAAAATATTCCCATGGAATGTCGGATTTATGATGTCGGATGTTTGATGTCGGATGTGGGATGTCGGATGTCGGATGTGGGATGTCGGATGTCGGATGTGGGATGTCGGATGTCGGATGTGGGATGTTGGATGTCGGATTGCGGATTTGGGATTTGGGATTGTGAATTTTTTCTCAGTTCTCAGCACTCAGCTCTTATATTTTGGATTTGAGATTTGGGATTTGGGATTTGGGATTTTTCTCAGCACTCAGCTCTCAGCACTCAGCTCTTATATGGATTTGGGATTTGGGATTTGGGATTTGGGATTTTTCTCAGCACCCAGCACCCAGCACTCAGCACTCATATTTTAGATTTTGGGTCTTGGTTCGCCAGCTGGCGAATGGGATTTGAGACTTGGGATTTGAGACTTGGGACTTTAGACTTAAGATTTGGGCGTCAGGACTTGCAGAAACAGAAAAAGCTTTTTCCCGTGAGAAAAAGCCTTTTCGATAACCACTGGATAGTTATTAGTTTTTAGCCAGGAAATCTTTTACCTGGTCATTGGGTACGATGGTTTCTTTAAAGGTATAGGCACCGGTTTTTGGCGACTTTACCATGCGGATAACCTTTGCGAAGTCTTTTCCAGCTTTTTGCAGGGTTGCAACTACTTTCTTTGCCATGGTATATCGTTATTTAATTTCGCGGTGAACAGTTACTTTCTTGAGAATGGGGTTGTATTTCTTCAGCTCGAGGCGTTCAGGGGTATTTTTCTTATTCTTCACGGTAACATAACGTGAAGTACCCGGCTTTCCGCTGGTTTTATGCTCAGTGCATTCCATGATAACCTGGACGCGAGCTTCTTTTGTTTTCTTTGCCATTTTCTAAAGCATTTTTATTTCAGGGGTGCAAAATTAGCAATATTCTTTTAATATTTCCAATAGGTACACAAATAAAATTTCAATTTACTAAAATCCTTGCATAGCCGGGTCCATTTCACTCCTCTAAAGCTATGGTTTTGCTAAGTCTGGCAAAAGTATACATATTCTATATAGAGGAGGTTATTTCATGAATTGACCAAAAAAAAGTGACAAGTAAAAGCTTAACTTTGCCGGTATGACATGGGAATCCTATCGCAGAGGGTTTGAAACTTACCTGAGGCTTGAAAAGTCTTTGTCAGGCAATTCTATTGTGGCCTACAGGAATGATCTGCAAAAATTCATATCATTCCTTGAAGAAGGACAAAGATCGCTTCAGCCTTCACAGGTAAATCTGCAGGACATGCAGGAATTTCTGAAATGGCTGAATAACAGCCAGTTGAATGCCCGGTCGCAAATGCGTATTATTTCAGGGATACGTGCCTTCTATCATTACCTTTTATTGGAGAATATGGTTCAGAATGATCCTACTGAACTATTGGAATCTCCAAGGATTGGAAGAAAATTGCCGGATGTACTTTCAGTAAATGATATTGAAAGACTTATTTTGGCTATTGATCTTTCGAAGCCTGAAGGAGAGCGAAATAAAGCCATAATTGAGACTCTCTATGGATGCGGGTTGAGGGTTTCAGAACTCATCGATCTAAAAATCAGCCAAATAAACTTCAAGGAAGAATATATCAAAGTGATGGGTAAAGGGAATAAGGAGCGATTAGTACCAATTGGCACTAAAGCCAGCCGGCAGATCCAGATTTATCTTCATGAAATAAGAAGCCATCTTCTGATCAAAAAAGGTCATGAAGATTTTGTTTTCCTGAACAGAAGAGGAAGTAAATTAACGCGTGTGATGATTTTCACCATTTTGAAGGACCTCTGCATTCTTGCCGGAATCCATAAAAGCATCAGTCCTCATACCCTTCGTCATTCTTTTGCCACCCACCTGGTAGAAGGAGGTGCAGATTTAAGGGCAGTACAAGAGATGCTTGGTCATCAGAGTATCACAACTACAGAAATATACACACATTTAAGCCGTGAATTTCTGAGGGATGCCGTGCTTTCTCATCATCCCATCTATGGGGATAATTGGGGAAAAGGTAAATAGTACAACGGGACTAGAAACAACTCCAGCTAACCAGGGTAAGGTCAGCATCAACAAAATAGAAATCGATCTGGGCATCATCAAATGTCAGCCTATGTTCACCCCAGGTTTCATCTTCTTCTTCGAATTCCTCAAAGCCTTCAGATTTCATAAGGTTAATAATATCCGACTTATTTAACTTGAAAACCTTTTTACCAAACAACTCTGTTTCGATATTATCGCTCTCAATTGTGCTTAAAACAGGCTCAATGGTAGTGGCATCAAAGAAGAAATTCAATCCGATTTCTTCATAATTCCACACAATGCTTTCGAGTGAACCATCGCATTGATTATCGAGTTCCTCAGTTTCTCCGGGTTCACCAAACATGGCCCTTACAGGTTCAGTGCTGCTTTTGAAGGGTAATCCGGCAATGCCTTCACGCAGCTTAATTTCCAATTTCATTCTTAGATAATGTGTTTAAAAGGTCTGCTGTTATTCGATCAACAGGTAAATATAGGTAATTTGATTTCCAAAAAGCAAGTAAAATTTCATTTAAATGGTGAATTCAATTCCTTCGCCATATGACGATAGGTTTGCCAATCGACCAGGCGGGGAAACCATTGTTTCAGGAAGACAGCTAATTTACCTTCGAAAAAGGTAAGGATTAATTGCCTTCTATGATTTTTTACGGCTTTATAAATTCTTCTTGCCACCCTTTCGGCACTCATCAATGATTTTTCATTCAGGGGTGTTTCTCCTTGTTCCATTCCATTGGCAGTAAGCGCTGTTTTCCTGATATTCGATGCAGTGAAACCAGGTGCTACAACTAAAACCCGCAAACCATTTCTCAGGTTTTCAACCCTCAGTGTATCAAGGAAACCTCTGACAGCAAATTTAGAAGCTGAATATCCTGTCCTACCTGGAAGGCCAATATGTCCGGCTACGGATATCACACCTACAACCGTGCCTTTCGATTTGAGCAGATGGGGTAAAGCATATTTGGTGCAATATACAGTCCCCCAGAAATTTGTATCCATCAACCGACGCATGACACTGAGGTCAAGGTCCCTGAATATGGCCCGCATACTAATCCCGGCATTATTGATCAGTATATCGATTCTCCCAAACTTATGAATGGTTTCATCAATGATTCTTTTGCAATCTGCTTCAATACTAACATCTGCCTGAACAATCAGGACTTCAGATCCATCAGCTTCAATTCCGGCGGCAACTGCTTTTAACTGTTCCAGGTTCCGGGCAGCCAATACCACTTTTGAACCCCTTGATCCATAGACCTGGGCAAGCGATTTCCCGATTCCGGAAGAGGCACCTGTAATGATCACTACTTTATCCTTCATAAACCCTGACAAGATATGATATCCGATAATGTATATGTTACGCAATAATAAGGATTATCCCTTCTGAAGGCAAGAAATTAAGAATTTTTAGCTTAAAGCCTTACCTTTGACCGTCAAATCTAAGCTTTCAATGTTAACTAACCGGCAACTCTTTCTTCAAAACCTTGCCCAGACCAGTGACTCACCAATTGGTCTTGAGATTGAACGTGCAGAAGGAATCTATCTTTATTCAACCACTGGAAAGCGATATGCGGACCTGATATCCGGGATTTCCGTCAGCAATACAGGACACAGGCATCCTAAGGTGATCGCTGCAATCAAAGAGCAACTCGACCATTATCTGCACCTGATGGTATATGGAGAGTATATTCAAGCCCCCCAGGTAAAATTAGCTTCCCGACTAGCAGGGTTATTACCCGCTTCACTCTCCTCTACTTACCTGGTGAACAGTGGAAGTGAGGCTGTAGAAGGGGCTTTGAAACTTGCAAAGCGATTTACAGGAAGAAGAGAAATCATTTCCTTTTATGGTGCGTATCATGGTGGAACTCACGGAAGCCTAAGTATCATGGGTGATGAAAGATTAAAAAAGCCATTTTACCCCTTACTTCCTGAAGTCCGGCACCTGACGATCAACTCTCCTGAAGACCTTAACCTGATCACCGAACATACAGCCTGTGTCATCATTGAACCTGTTCAAGGTGAAGCAGGCGTAATCAAAGCCAATCAAGAATTTCTGAAAGCTCTAAAAGACAGGTGTGTAAAGTGTGGGGCATTACTCATTTTCGATGAAATTCAGACAGGATTCGGACGGACCGGATCACTTTTTGCCTTTGAACAATTGGGGGTTATTCCGGATATCCTGCTGCTTGCTAAAGGTATGGGAGGTGGGCTGCCCATCGGAGCATTCATATCATCTGAAAAAATCATGGCTTCCTTAAGTCATGACCCTGCCCTGGGACATATAACTACTTTCGGTGGAAACCCGGTTTGTTGTGCTGCTGCATTGGCTAACCTTGAGGTAATCCTGGAAGAAGATCTTTTATCATTTGTCAGCAGCAAAGAATCCTTGTTCAGGGAATCACTTGAAGGATTGAAAGGTGTCATGGAGTATCGGTCAGCCGGGTTATTGATAGCTGTTGAAATGGAAAATTTTCAAAAAGTAAAGGGTGTGATAGATTACTGCCTGGAGCAAGGGGTCATCGTCGACTGGTTTTTATTTAATGACAGATCTATCCGCATTGCACCTCCACTGACTATTACCCTGGAGGAAATCAGGGAATCATGCATCATCCTGAAAGACGCTTTTAACAGAGCTGAATAAAAATCCCAGTTTTTCCCGATTAATCACAACTAAAGAATTATTCAATGCATCTCAGGAAATGGAAAATTGCTTTTTCCCTCCTATTTCTTCCTGTTTTATTGTTGCAGGGTCAGGAGGAATATACAGGTAACCCGGCTGTTACAGTCCCGGAAAACTGCAGCCCGGAGAGAGTTGCAGAAATTGCAGCCACTGTTACTCCTGCTTTGAGACAATTGAAATGGCAACAGATGGAATTGACTACATTCCTGCATTTTTCCCCCAATACCTATTATGATCAGGAATGGGGGAAAGGGAATGAAGATGCGGCCAGATTTAACCCCGCGCAATTTGATGCCAATCAATGGGTTAAGGTGTGCAAGGAAGCAGGATCAAAATGCATTATTATTACTGCAAAGCATCATGATGGATTTTGCTTATGGCCTTCAAAATATACCAGTCACAGTGTTGCTGCAAGTCCGTGGAAATCCGGAAAAGGTGATATCCTCAGGGAATTGTCGGATGCATGTCATAAAGCCGGGGTTGGATTTGGTGTTTATCTCTCACCCTGGGACCGTCATGAGCCAAGCTATGGAAGTGAAGCTTATAATACCTTTTTTCTGAACCAGTTAACAGAACTTCTTACTCAATATGGCAAGGTCACTGAGGTGTGGTTTGATGGTGCCTGTGGTGAAGGTCCCAATGGAAAGAAACAGGTTTATGACTGGGCAGCATATTATAGCCTGATCAGGAAATTACAACCTGAAGCAGTAATTGCGGTGATGGGTCCTGATGTGAGATGGGTTGGAACGGAGAGCGGGTATGGCAGAGAGACAGAATGGTCAGTAGTTCCCATGGACCTTTCCAACCAGGAAGACATTGCCGGTAACTCTCAACAATCAGCCAGCAGTGAAGGTTTTATCCCAAGCGGCGATATGACGAACCAGGATTTGGGAAGCCGGGAGATCATTGCTAAATCAAGAAACCTTATCTGGTATCCTTCAGAGGTGGATGTCTCAATTCGTCCAGGTTGGTTTTGGCATGAATCGGAAAATGAAAGAGTAAAAACAGCTGAGAAACTCCTGGATATCTATTTCAATTCTGTTGGAAAGAATTCTGTGTTGTTACTGAATATCCCCCCGGATCAAAGAGGACTTATCCATGAAAATGATATTGCCTCTTTGAATGGATGGAGGTATGCTATTGACAATACTTTTAAGATAAACCGGGCAGAGAAATCGCAGATTCATATCAGCGGTTCACCGGGAAATATCAACGGGAGTTATTTGTTTGACAGAAACGATGCGTCTGACATTTTACTTCCAACTGAAAAAGAATGTACCATCGATTTTGACCTTGGCGAAAGCCAAACCTTTGATGTGCTAATGCTACAGGAGAATATCCGTATTGGTCAAAGAATCGAAAAATTCAGATTTGACGCAAAGGTTGAAGGCAAATGGAAGAACCTATGCAGAGGAACAACTGTTGGTTACAAAAGATTGTTGCGATTTGAAGCTGTTACAGCACAAGAAGTAAGATTAATCATTGAGCAAAGCAGGTTAGCCCCGGCCTTATCAGAATTTGGATTGTTTATTCAGCCACCCTCTGTCCAGGCTCAACCAGCCACAGCCACCTTCAAGGATTCAGTGAGAGTTACTCTTTCTTCCCCCTTAAAAGGAGTAAACATCTATTATACAATTGATGGCTCTAACCCTGATATAAACGACATCCCTTATGAACAACCTATACTTCTTCAGAAAACCACTAAGCTTAAATTTGTAGCCATATCCAGTGAAGGCATCCAGGGTTTTTGCACTAGTGCTGATTATGGAAAATCCAGTTATAACATCAGGCTCGAGAATGCCGCAGATCCGAGATATGATGGAGGTGGCCCAATGGGATTGACAGACGGGATAAGAGGATCGATGGATCATGCAGATGGAAGATGGACTGGATTTCCCGGGAAAAATCTTGAAGCAACCATTGATCTTGGAATCAATAAACCAATAGAAAAAATTGGGATTTCCTTCCTGGAAGAAACTGCTTCATGGATTTTCAAACCGCAACAAGTTGCAATTCTTGTATCGGATGATGGTGTAGCATTCAAAGAAATTTATTCTATTTCCAATGACCCACCAACAAAAGACCAATCCACTCGTTTTAGTGTATCAACAAGTTATCATGGAGAAGCCCGTTATATTAAGATTATCGCAACTCCGCAAAACCCTGTTCCAAACTGGCATCCGGGAGCCGGAACCAGTGCCTGGATATTCGCTGATGAGATTTCAATTGAATAGAACGTATCTTACATATATTTTGATCATCATTTGTCTGAACACATTATTCGTTCAGAACCTGCAATCACAGCAACTGATAATGCCTGCTGAGTTTGAGAAGAATGAAGGCATCCTGGTCCGCTGGCCTTACCAGGCAGATATGGATTCTACTATCGCGGAATTGGTGAAACATATTTCATCGGAAGGAAAAACCTGGATATTATTCGATGCATCGAATGTGAGTTGTGATACCGTGTGCATTAAAAATTTTCTCGAAAACCAGGGTGCTTTATACGATAGCCTGTTTTTCCTGCAAATACCCTCTGAAACCGGGAGAATAAGGGATTATGGTCCTATCACAGGATATATGTATAATTCATCTGTGTATGAACGTTTCTTTTATGATCCCGGATATTCCCTATACTCTCAACCCTTAAATGATAGTGTACCCCAGTTATTATCAGATTTAACGGGTATTCCGGTTAATGATCTTTTCATGAATCTGGAAGGAGGAAATATTCAATTTGATGGCTTGAAAACAGGATTTGGATCCCTGCGACTTCTTGGACAGAATCCAACTTTCAATGAAACAACCTTGTGTAATCAATTAAAGAGTTATTTCCGGCTTAATGAGTTTATTTTGCTTCCAATCCCGGAAAATATTGGGGGAGCAGACTGGCATCGGACGGATATGTTTATGAAAGTGCTTGATACCGAAACCATACTTATCAGTGAATACCCGGATTGGGTTCCTGACTATGAGATCATTGAAGGTATCGCTGATAGCCTGGGATTATTAATGAATGGATTTGGAAAGCCTTACAATATCATCAGGATCCCCGCTCCAACTCTTGAAGATGGGACCTATGCCAATGAACCGACCGATGAGGTGAGATCCTATACCAATGCACTTATTATGAATAGGAAAGTCATTGTTCCCTCTTATGGCACTCTTTCTGACAGCATTGCAAAAGCCATTTACCAGGAAGCCATGCCAGGCTATGAAATCGTAATGGTTGATTCCAGGAGTCTTTCCGGGTCATATGGAGCCATTCATACATATACCTGCCAGCTTCCCCAATCGGAACTCCTTCGTTTTCAACACTACAGAATCAATGGAGAGCAGGAGTTTCAACCTGAGATGCCAATTTCATGTTACCCTCAAACCAATTCCATGATTGACAGCTTATTGGTACACTACAGGGTACATCCTTCTCAGGCTTTTTCCACTTCCCGTATGTTTCCTGCCTGCCCTGGATTTATCGGCACAATACCCGACTTATCCCCTGGCGATACCGTTTCCTATTATCTTTCAATGCACACGCCTGGCAATCAGGTTACAGAGCCTCTTCCGGCACCTGATGCAGTCTACACATTCTGGTTTCCGCAAATCCAGACAGAAATTCGCGAGAGTTTTGAAACAAATCAAACGATGAAATTGTATCCTAATCCCAATGATGGAAGTTTTATATGTGAATTGGCGACAAATCCTATCACAGGAAAAACTTTTGAACTCATTGATGTTTATGGAAATAAATGTCTGACAATCAACATTCAGGACAAAAAGACACTTATACAAGTGCCCTCTGAACTAAAAAATGGTGTATATTTAGGCAGGATTCTAACATCTGATGCACCATTAGTGAACAGGATTATCCTGCAACGATAGATTTTCAATGGCTATCCCAATTTCGAAGAAAGAGCTTAATTTCCCTGACCCAGATGAGGCCGATGATTCCGGATTGCTGGCGGTTGGCGGTGATCTGAGTATTGAAAGGCTCAAACTGGCTTATTCAAATGGTATTTTCCCCTGGTATGAAGAAGGGATGCCGATCCTTTGGTGGTCACCAGATCCCAGGATGGTATTGTTTCCAAAGAAGATGATCATATCTCATAGTCTTAAACAAGTTATAAAGAAAAACAGTTTTACCATCACTTTTGATCGGGAATTTGAAAAAGTGATCGATGAATGTTCTGTAACTCCTAGAAAAGAGCAGGAAGGCACCTGGATAACCAGGGAAATGAAATCGGCATATTTAAGACTTCATGAAGCCGGATTTGCCCATTCCGTTGAGGCATGGCTGGATAATAAGTTAGTCGGAGGTTTATATGGGGTATCCCTGGGAAGGGCATTTTTTGGAGAATCAATGTTTCATAAGGAAACGAATGCATCCAAAGTTGCGCTTTTTCACCTGGTTGAGCGACTCATGGAATGGGAATATGAGATCATCGATGCCCAGGTCTATACGAATCATCTTGAAAGCCTGGGAGGAGAATTGATACCCAGGGACCAGTATCTCAGGATGCTTGAAAAAGCTCTTGTAAAGCCTGGTAGAATTGGTCTTTGGGAATTCTGATTCCCAGTTTTTGAATCATATTAAGAAGTCGTTTTTTTTGAAAAATAAGATAAAATCCATCACACATATATTCATGGGAGAAGGTAATCAAAATCACAGGCAATTGGAATTCATGCGGTTAGCCATACAATTGGCCGGGGAAAATGCAGAGAAGGGAAATGGGGGACCATTCGGAGCGGTAGTAGTTAAGAATGGAGAAATTGTTTCTGCCTGTGCCAATCGGGTCACTTCAAGCAATGATCCAACAGCACATGCAGAAGTTGTTGCTATCAGGGAAGCTTGTACTAAACTGAACACATTCGATCTTTCAGAGTGTGAAATATATGCCAGTTGTGAGCCTTGTCCAATGTGTCTTGGAGCTATTATGTGGGCCAGGATTGAAAAGCTTTACTTCGCTGCCAGCAGAGAGGATGCAGCAAAAGCCGGGTTTGATGATGAGTTGTTTTATCGTGAACTCAGTCTTCCTGTAGAAAAGAGAAAGTTGCCGGTTTCGCAACTCATGCAGCAGGAAGCCATCCATGTATTTGACCAATGGAATGAAAATCCTTACAAAATTGAATATTAGGAACTAAGAATCGAATAAGTCAATTATTCAAACGGATGCCTGTTATTAAAATCCGGACGGTAATGTTCATTGCTCTCCAGGTCTTGTATCCATCCTTTATAGAATCCTAAAGATTCCATTTTCTCTATAACAGCCTCATATTCAACGGAAGTGAGTGTCCGGCCCAGGTCAGGCAGACCTTTAACTGAAGGTGTTGGCCAGTACTGTGCCATTAGTGACAGAGGCACCATAAAAGAGATTTCTTCTGCAATGAGCTGGAGAACTTTTTCACTATTCTCAATATGCCCGGGGAGAATAAGGTGGCGGATAATCAATCCATTTTCAGCCTGCCCCGTATCATCAACCCTCAGGGACGAGCCTTTCTGCCGGTACATTTCTTTGATAGCTGCCAACGCAACCTCTTTATAATTCCTGACCCTGGAAAACTTCCATGCTAACTCATTCTCCGCATATTTAAAATCCGGAAGGTATACATCTATATAACCTTCGAGGTCCCGAATTTCCGAAACATGGTCATATCCATTTGTATTATAGATAAATACAGGATTATAACCGGCATTGCGCAAAGCATCAATGATCACTTTCACATGTGGGATATAATGGGATGGCGAAACGAATCCCACTGATTTGCAGCCCTGATCCAGAATAGCAATAATCTTTTCAAGCACTTCACTGAGACTCATTGTCTTCTCTTCAACCTCTCCCCTATGGCAGCTTATCTGCCAGTTCTGACAATATTTACATACCAGATTGCAACGGCTGAAAAAGACATTGCAAATTCCAAGGGTTCCGCTTACAGGAGGTTCTTCTCCTTTATGAATACAAATCGAACTGACATTAAATCCTCCGTCTGCGCCGCAAAAGCCCAGAACCCCACTCAGCCTGTCCACACCACAGTTCCTGGGGCAAATTCTACATTCCCTCAGGGGGGAATTCCAATCAGATGAGATTTCCGGAAGCAATGACATATAAATAACTAATATGCCAAAAGTATTAAAATGCATCCAATAAAAAACCTGGCAGGTCTCCATCACCTGCCAGGCATCTGAATCGCCTGAACCGGAACTCTCCGGCATTTGTCCAAAAACGCTCCTATATGATTTATTCCAGGCTATTATAATATTCCACCATTTTCTTTAAATCATTCGGAGTTTTTACTTTGTTACCTGTTTTCATCATATACTCTTCCAGTTCAGCTTTCTTATCATCCATTGCAACTAAAGCTTGTTTTTTACTGCACATGATTTTACGGGCGGGTTGATTCGCGGACTTAATAAAATAACATTCACCTACCAGGTATTTATCTTCTTTTATCAGGCTATTTTCTCCTTCATCAGGCATTTGATATGTAATTGAACGTTTCAATAATAATTGTTTTCTGCCCGGAACCTCCAGCTCGAAGTAGCCTTTCAACAACATTCCGTTGCATTCATAGGGCTCGTAGACAAATGTCTTCCCGGAAAAAGAGATCGACGACAACTCCGAAGGAGAAGCAAACGCAAGCGTATCCTGGCCAGTAATAAACTGCATCTGATCTGAATAGATGTCATAACGAAACCGATAGTTTTCGATCATTTTCCCGCCTTTCAATACTAATTCACCTTCCGGCCATTCATCACCTATATAGATACTGCCAGCTTTCCCCTCCAAACCTGTGCCAATCATATCTAATCCAGTGCCAGCTGCAACCTCAACATTTGTGGAAGAAAAAGAAGAACCTGAAGTATTACTTTTCCTGTTAGCCTGAGGTTCTTTTTGTTGTGCAAGACTAAAATCAGACATTATAAAAAGAACCAAGAACATGACAATTGCTTTCATGATTCCAAGATTAGTATTGTTCACGTAAATATAATCAATTTTTACATCGAATACAAGTTCATATCTAATTAATATAAATATTATAAACAATCAAATTTGATACTCAAGCCTTACAAAGGTTGATAAAATTCGTTGTACTTTCGGGTAATAATCTTTGATAAATGATCCCTAAATTCCATTTGAAATCGCATTTTGTCCATCCTTTTTACAAAGAAAAACTGGGCATCCTCTTATTCCTGTTTGTCCTGGCTAACCACATGACATCGGCACAGAACAATATCAGTATTGGCTTCCTTGGAATTGAGCCCTTGCAGGAATGCACCGGTGAGCGTTTGGCAGCATTTCAATCCCTCAGGCAAAGTAGAAATTCTGAAGCGAACTATATCCAGATCAAGAATCTGAAGAAACAGATTCAACGTCACGATGTTTTGTGGTATCACCGACCTGATAGTCTGCCTCTTTCAAGCTCTGAAAGAAGTCCAAAATTTCTTGAGCCATTGAAGACATATATCCAGAACGGTGGAACACTGATACTTACCTTAGATGCTTTAAGGCTTCTGCCTTTATTAGGACTGGAAGTTGAGGAACCCGCTACAAAGAAGGTTTCTATCAGGGATGAAGGTTATGGCCGGAAAGCCGGATTGCATGCATACCGGGACCATCCCATATTTGATAGCCTTTTTGGAGGATCCTACATTTTTGCCCCTGATAAGGACATGGATACCCGGCAAATGGGATGGTTTGGGAATAATCTGCCTTCCGGAAAAACAATCGCAGTAGACTGGGCCTACATTAACCTTCGGGAAGATAGTAAACTTCTGGTTGAGTATACTTTAGGAGCTGGGAAAGTACTGGTGATTGGTGCTTATACCTGGTTCAAACAGGAGAATTTGAATCAGCGGCAGCTCAGATTATTTTTCAGGAACTGCATTCATTATCTCGTTGGCCCTTCAAAAAGCCCCGCCAATTTCTGGAATTATGAACCTGCTTCTGTAATCAAATTGCCCGGATTTCAGGACACTGCGCTCATATTCGATGCTGAAAGCTGGAAAGAAAATACCCATCTGATGACACTTCGGCGTAAGTATCCACAAAATCAGCCCTTTGAATTAGCAGGAGAATCTGTTCTGCTAATGGGCAAAGAAAATGGTGGAATCGATGAAATATGGGCACATCCATTTATGGCCCTCAGGGATTATGAAGCAGGAATCATGTTTGAAGGAAATGATAGTATACTATGGCTAAACTCTCAACAACCAGAAATAGAAGTCAGGCCAGAATCATACACCCGCACTTATCGGTTCAGAAGAAGCTATCTGAAAGAAATCATCAGTTGTCACCCTACAGAAGCAACCTCTGTAGTGCATTACGAGTTTCATTCCATTAATGCTGCAAGGATCGTTATTAAGATGAAGACAAATTTGCGATTCATGTGGCCATACTCCGAAAAGGTAAGTGGTTCATTATGTTATCAATGGCATCCTGGTTTAAAGGCTCTGTTAGTGAGAAACCAGAAAGATGAATTCGCCATAACTGTTGGTGCTAATCGCTCACCTATCCAACAATTAGCAGGGAGATTTGACGACTTTAATAAAGTTGTTTATCCTCCTGACCTTGACCGCATGATCAGGGCAGATTCCGTTTTTTTGGGCGTTCCGACAGAAAAGATGCAAGTAGCTTCACTCATGCTTTTCAATCTGCAGCCCAACGATCAGATGGACCTAGTTATCACAGCATCTGCAAAAGGACAAAAAGATGCCATTGACACCTATAGAAGAGCCATACCAAAGCCTCAATGGGTCCAGCTTTCTGCTTTGCGTTATACTTCAGGCCTTTTTGACAAGAAAACGATGTTAACCTCCCCTGATGATACATTCAACGAAGGGTATCGATGGGCAGTAGTCGGAACGGATCGTTTTTTTGTCAATACCCCCGGGATCGGGCGTTCAATGGTAGCAGGTTATTCTACCACTGATTATGGCTGGGATGGTGGACATGCCGTGAATGGCAGACCCGGATATGCATGGTATTTTGGACGGGATGGAGTTTGGAGCAGTTATGCGGCATTAGGTTATGGAGATTTTGAAAAAGTCAAAACAGTCCTGGAACTTTTTTCGAAATACCAGGATATCAGCGGAAAGATTTTTCATGAACTTACAACATCCGGAGTTGCCCATTACGATGCTGCAGATGCAACCCCTCTTTATATTTCACTGGCCGGAAAATACCTCCGCTATTCAGGTGATACTGCATTTATCCGCTCCGAGTGGAATCACATAAAAAAAGCGTTAGAATACTGCTATTCCACTGATACGGATAATGATGGACTTATAGAGAATACCCTGGTAGGACATGGCTGGGAAGAAGGGGGTGCACTATTTGGTTCGCATACAACCTTTTACCTGGCTTCATGCTGGGCGGAAGCACTGCACCAGGCAGCTTATATGGCCAGTATTTTGGGCAATACCAAAGATGCACTTCATTACACCAAAGACGAAGGCAAGGTTCTGCAGATGCTGGATACAGACTTTTGGAACCCGGAGAGGAATTTCTTCTTTCATGGCAAAAACATCGACGGAACCTATCATCCTGAACCAGCTATTATGGCTTGTGTGCCCTTACTTTTCGGACAAATCAGGGACTCTTCACATTTTACGCCGGTGCTGGAGACCATTGCCGGAAATGAGTTCAGCAGCGACTGGGGAACCCGGATTCTCAGTGAGAACAGTGCATATTATAAACCCGGAAGTTATCACCAGGGAAGTGTCTGGCCATTGTTCACCGGATGGGCAGCACTTGCAGAATTCAGGTATGGACGGTTTCAGCAGGGATATTCCCATCTTATGAATAACCTGCTGACTTATAAGTCATGGGCATTGGGGTTTGTACCGGAAGTTCTTCATGGACAGGAATATAAACCTTTTGGAGTATGTCCTCACCAATGCTGGAGTGAAACCATGGTATTGCAACCGGCTTTAGATGGATTGCTAGGTTATCAGCCAGATGCATCAGGAAATCGAATCATGCTTACTCCTCAGTTTCCTGCAGAATGGGATAGCCTAGCAGTGACTAACCTTCGCATGGGGAATGATTATTTCAGTTTCAATTTCCTTGCGTTTCAAGATCATGTGCAATGGAAATTTTTGAAATCAGGAAATAATGCTCTTTCAACCCAGGTTGTGCTCAGTCTGCCCGTTTATGGCGGAATGAAGATCCATCGGGTTCTGGTGGATGGAAAAGAAGTTGAACCTGAGCACTGGAATGGAAGTACCGTCATTAGGTTCCAACTGCAAAATAAAGTTACTATCGAAATATACAGAAAGGCAGCCACAGTAACTATTCCGCAAATTTCAACTCCCACAACAAACACATTTTCAAATGGATACAGATTGATATCCGAGGAGCTGAAGGAACAAAACTTTATAGTGAGATTAAACGGTAAAAGCGGGAATGATGCTATTTTGAAAATCAAATCGCCGGCATTGGAAATCCAACCTCCAATGGGTTGTCAACTGATTTCAGGGATAATGATATCTTCACTTACCGATTTATGTTTCCTGTTGCTGATAGTAAATATGTTACAATTCCATTGGTTTTCAAACTTCAATAGTCAATAATGATGAGTTTCATTCGGACAAAGCATATACTTTTCCTGCTGATAACAATTGCATTCGATTCCTTTGGCCAAAATCCGTTCAAAGGGATGGAATTCACCAACAGGGATGCAATTTTTACAACCTATGCAGCACCTTTAAGCAGGAGCAATTACAAGACTGACCAGGCATATGAACTGATGTGGATGGACCCTTCAAAGCCTTTGGGACTTCAATCAAAAGAAGGTGGTGAATTAGGAGTCATCTTTACAAAAGGGAAGCAAGTGGCTTCAAAACTCGGACAATATGCAAAAGAGCCTGTAATCACTCAATCTTACAACGATATCGTTTGCCTGAAATTTGAGCCCTTTTCAGGCCTGGAGGTTCAGGCCACTTTTTGTGTTTACTCTTCCAACGCAACCATCCTTGAATATATCCTAACGAACACTTCTGGTAAAGCTATATCAATCAATGTGTTACCTTTCTATTTCAGAAGTCAGGGTGTTGATTTTAATGCAAGTAAAGAGAATAAAATCAGTTTCGCTCATAGCATAAAAAGAGATGCATGGATGGTGGAGCATCAGATTCCGCTTGTGGAGAATCTCAGTGATGAACTGATATTCAGTGAAATACCGGAACATATCCTGATTGCTGATAGCTTACCAGGTGATCAGGAACTACTTTCAGGTATTCAAGGAAAATCCGCTACAAACGGAAAAAACCATGTACTCCTTTTTCAAAAACTGCTTGTATTAGAGCCTGGTGAGAAAAAGAAAATCAGCCTTATCCGCAACAGTTTCGAAGCCGGGACAAATAACTTCATTTCTGTACCTTCTAATTATAATGCTGCAAAGATTCTTGCAGAGAATGAAGTTTTATATGCAAAACTTCCTGCAATGAAATCAAGGAATGAGAAGGATGCTGAATACGTAAAGAATATGACAGGTCTTTACTACGGTGCTTTTTCATTGATGAGACAATGCATGATGCCTGCTGAAGGAAAATGTAAAAACAATTATTATGTATTCTCAAGGGAACCCAGGTGGGGATGGGGGTATGGTGGGCAGGTGTTTCATGAAAGCCTGGCGATGCTAGCCTATGTTTATATGGATCCTAAAAGTGCGATGAATTCTCAGCGTGTATTTATGGAAAGGCAGGAATCCGATGGTTACATTAATTACCGGACAGGCCCATACCTCGATGAGAAGATAGAGACCCGGGGCATGAAAACAAGCTCTGCACCTTGGTTTTCATATATAAATTACGAAATCTACAAGGTTACAAAAGATCAGAAATTTCTGCTTGAATCCTATGAGAGTGGCCGGAAACTCTATGACTGGTTCGTCAGAAACCGTGACAAGGATGAGGATGGACTTTATGAATGGGGTGCTGATGCCACCCTGGAATGTGTAAGAGATGGTTTGGTTGCCACCTGGGACAAGGTAAGCAAGCCAGAAAACCTGGAAGGCCCTGACCTGAACAGTATGATGGTGAAGGAGGCTATGTCACTG
Organism: Bacteroidales bacterium; assembly: GCA_016707785.1. NCBI lineage: Bacteria > Pseudomonadati > Bacteroidota > Bacteroidia > Bacteroidales > Bacteroidales bacterium. The sequence goes on from JADJGZ010000061.1 coordinate 32,059, forward strand.
GCCCATATGGCTAAGGAGTTAAAAATGGATAGCGATTCCCGCCGGTATTTTGAATTAGCAAAGAAAACAGCACGTATGATCAACAAGCAACTCTGGGATCCGGAAACCGCCTTCTACTATAATACCCTTCTTTCTACCAATTCATTTACCTTCCTGGAGCCTGCAGATCTTAAAATAAAAGAAATCATTGGATTTTTACCCTTATGGGCCAATGTATGCAGCAAGGAACAGGCCGATCAGCTTTTGCGATCCTTATACAACCCTGAAGAATTCTGGCGTCCCTATGGTGTACCTACCCTTTCGGCTAAAGATGATTTTTATAACCCGATGGGATATTGGAACGGACCGGTATGGGTGCAATGGCAGTACCTGGTATACAGAGGATTAAAAGATTATGGTTACGAGCGATTAGCGGGTCAACTTGCGGATAAAGTGTTTGACCAGATGATCTGGCATCTGAAGAATGATCATACATTCTGGGAATTCTATTCACCTGATGACAGGCAGGCCGGTTGGAACAAAACTTATATCTGGGCTGGTCTTGTTGCGAGAATGATGATCGAATGAACAGTTTTGAAAATAAAATCAATGACAAACGAGAAAAATTACATTATCAGTACCGTGGGGTTACAATTTGCTTATCAAAAGCAAAAGGTACTAAATGGCATTGATTTGCAAGTGCCCGAAGGCAGCATTTTTGGGTTTTTAGGGCCCAATGGTGCAGGGAAATCCACAACGATTAAAGTCCTCCTGGGATTATTACAAGTGCCGGCAGGTAGTGTGTTTATGTTTAATCATGAACTCAATTCGGGCAAAATAGGAATCCTGCGACAAATTGGAGCAATGGTGGAATCGCCATCTCTGTATGAACACCTGAATGCTTTTAAAAACCTGGAGATTACCCAACGATTACGCCAGCTTCCGGAAAAAAGAATACTTGAAGTCCTGGAGATTGTGGGGCTTACAAAAGAAGCTCATCGTAAGGTACGACAGTATTCAACAGGAATGAAACAAAGACTCAGCCTGGCAATTGCCATGCTTGGAAATCCAAAGCTTCTCATTCTTGATGAACCCATCAACGGCCTCGACCCATCAGGAATAATAGAAATCAGGAACCTGCTGATCCATCTCAATAAGGAGCATGCATGTACTATATTTCTTTCTTCTCATATCCTGGATGAAATCGAGAAAATCTGCTCGGATGTTGCAGTTATCGACAAGGGGAAAGTCCTGTACCAGGGTGAAATGGGAGGATTGCTTCTACGTTATGGCGGACAGGAAAAAGTACTTATTGAATCCGATGATAATGAGGCCATTATTCCATTATTAAAACCTGGTACCTATCAACTGAAAGATTCGTGTATCAGTATTTCGGTGGAATCGAAACAAGAGACCTCTTTAATTGTCAAAAAAATAGTTGAATCAGGTATTGGCGTGTATTCAGTTGAACCGGACCGTTCTGATCTTGAACGTTCATTCCTGGAGATTTTGCGGGAAGGAGGCCAGTCATGAAAAATGCACTTAATGTGATTCTCATTGTTATCAAAACAGAATTGATCAAAGCCAGGAATACTGTGGCATTATGGCTGACTTTTCTATATCCTGCAGGCGCAGTGATGATGGCTTCTTTATTTCTCTTTTCAGGCCGGAACCAGGTAACCCCTGACCTAACGACATTCATCAATAATTTCAATGGATTGAGTGCATTTTTCCTGCCTTTTTATGCAGTACTAATGGTAAGTTTCTTCTGCCAGATGGAACACAGGAATGGAATGCTCAAGCATCTTTTTGCCCTTCCGGTGCCGCGATGGGGTTATTATTACGGTAAATTATTTGCAGCCATCAGCCTTTTGCTTTTCGCATGGCTTCTACTCATTGTTTTTACATACTTTTCACTTTTCATCCTGGGAATTATCTCACCAAAACTGAGGATCACCCATGCTTTTGAGCACGGATACTTATGGATGATTACTTTCAGAAGTTTCCTGTCGGCTTTTGCCATGCTGGTAATTCAATACATCCTGGCTATGAAGCTCAGAAATGTGGTCGCCTCTGTTTCTATTGGAATTTCGTTGATCATTCTCCCTGTTGCCGTTTTATTTGTTTTGGGTATCACAGGACTGATAACGAATCCAAATGTGTTGCGGTGGCTGCCTATTTATGATCCTTATGCTTTTCCGTATGGGTTTGTCTTCAATTTCTCCCAGGGAGGAGCGATCAGGCAGGAGTTCTTTTCAACGAGCCTGCTGGTTTGGATGGTGATTTCTACTGTGATTGCGGCTGTTGGATATTTTGAGCTTCGGAGAAGGGATATTAAGTAGGTTGGATGAATAAAATGAAAACGCAAAATGAAAAATACAAAATGAAAAATGCAAAATTTGCTATAAGGCAAAATGGAACGCGGACTGAAGCGGATTATTAGCCGGGATTAAAGGAATAATTTGAACGAGGGGGACCTAAGCACAAATTTTAATTCGGGCGTATAATTCGAAATTGTAATGGTAACTGAGCAATAAAAAAAATTCATTGAAGATGGTTCTCCATTTTACAACATTTCATAGCTTTACAGGGTAATTCAATATACCCGAATGAAATACCTTTCGCTTAAAGTCTTCCTGACAATTCTTGCATTTTCTTTTATTGCTCAGGCGTTTTCAACCTCTCTGACGGTTTCAGGGAATGTATCTGGGACCTGGTCGGTAGACACAGTGCTGGTTACGGATCATTTGATGATTCCCAATAATGAGACATTGATCATTGCTCCGGGAACCCGGATTGAGTTTCAGTCGTATTTCAGGCTGGAAGTACAGGGCTGTCTTATCGCAGCTGGATTTCAAGGGGATTCAATCCTCTTTACCATACGCGACACCTCCAATTTTTACAGCCAGACTTCAGGAAGAGGAGGTTGGTCAGGGATACGTTTTATTAATACCGCTCCTGAAAATGACTCTTCCTATTTTAGTTATTGCAGGTTTGAATTTGGAAAAGCAGCAGAGGATTCTTCAAATTGCTATGGTGGAGCCATCCAAATGAAAAACTTTGGAAAAGCCAGGATTGAACACTGCTATTTCTACCATAATTACAGCTTCTATTCAGGCGGGGCTGTTTACCTCCGGAATGCAAATGCTATCATACAGTATTGCAGGTTTAATGATAACTATTCAGGGAATACAGGTACTATTTATGGTTATGGCGGAGGGATTTGTGCGATCAATTCATCACCTGTGGTGAACAACAATGATTTCTATTCAAATTCGTCTACTGGTGTTGGAGGGGCAGCTTCTTTCGACAATTCTGATCCCCAGTTTAACCATAACCTGATGATGTATAATTTCAGTGGCCTCGGAGGTGCACTGGGAGTGCTCAGGTCCTCTCCTACGCATACCTTTAGCAACAACCTTGCAGCACAGAACGGTTGTCTCTTTTTCGGCGGGGGAATTTGTTGTATACGTTCTTTCCCTGTGTTTTCGAACCTTACCATTGCTGACAATAGTAGCGCATATGGCGGAGGATTTTATTGCAATGATTCTGCCGCCCCGAAAATGTATAATTCCATCATTTATAATAACCAGGGTTTCGGAAACAGTGTGTATATCTGGGATGTTTATTCTGCCCCTTCCTTTTACTATTGCAATATAGAAGGGGATTCAGCCGGTTTCGAGGGCAGTGGCGGACATGAGGGTTATCATGGCGAATACCTTAATAATCTGAATCTGCCCCCATCATTCTATGGTTCCGGGAATTACCCTTACCAATTAAATGCCAACTCTCCTTGTATCGATTCCGGTACCCCGGATGCTGGATTCCTGAATTTGCCGGAAACCGACCTCGAAGGCGCGGGAAGAATCTGGAATGGCAGGATAGATATGGGAGCCTATGAATTCAATGGAACTACTGATATTAAGCCATTTATTGTCAATGAAAACGGACACCTTGTAATTTATCCCTGTCCGGCAACTGATTATGCGGTCCTTAAACTCCATTCTCCGTTACTATGGCCTTCGCAATTAAAGATTATCTCTTTGAATGGTAATCTGATATGCCAATTCAATGTTGAAGCCGGGGAGTCAGAAATAAGGCTGGATCTTGACAATGCAATTAATTCTGGTATGAAGTCAGGGTTATATTTTGTGATATTCAGTAATGAAACACAGGCGATGACAGGTAAATTACTTATTACAGGAAGATAGATATAAAGGGTATTCTTTTTAACCGCAAGGACGCGAAGGATGCGCAAAGACGCAAAAGAGTTACTACATATGATAACTTTCTATATCCAAAAAATAATGGATAAAAAATGTCGTTAAAAACAGGTATACCGTTGCTGAATCATTTTGCGAAACTTTGACAACTGTGTGCACCGGCATAACTCAATCTGCAAGAATCTTGCTTTGCAAATTCTTTGCGATTGAGTATAAAGAAGAATCATCAGCTAAAATCAACAGTATTACCTTCAAATCATCCGGATTAAGCAATGAAATCGTTCCTTCCACTATTTCTCCTGGTTATTTCAATTCAAAGCTATTCTCAAGATTCCCTTTATTCCGGCAGAACCCGCGACTTTCCGGGCATTTCGGTCAGTTATCATAAAGGGGATGTCCTACAAACGACTGATTTTGTGAAAGGTGATAATCTTTCGCATAGGCCTATCACCCAACATCAATCCATTTCCTTAAAACTACTATGGCAGAATCCGGGTTATACCGAATGGCAAAAAATCTTTAAGGGGCCTTATTATGGTATTGGTTTTTATGCCGGCGACTTCTATAATGCCCGTGAAATCGGTTATCCGCTTTCAGCTTATGGAGTGTTGGGAATACCCATCATTCGGGGCAAAAAGCTGGAACTTTATACTGAATTCCAATACGGTGTTGCCTGGAACTGGGCACATTACGACTCCATTCACAATCCGAAAAACCTTGCGATCGGCGGTGGACTCACAGTACACCTTGACATTGGAGTGAATGCCTGGTATCCTTTGACAAAGTACCTGGATCTCGGTGCGGGTGTCAGTTTCACCCACTTTTCCAACGGAGGCTTTGAACGGCCAAACCGGGGAATGAACCTTTATGCCCCTTTTGCCGAACTTAAATATCATTTCAGGGGAAGGCCTGAAACGCGAACTATTGAGAAAGCTGGCAGGGCTGACCGACACCATGGATTTTATTTTATGATGGGATATGGCGATCATCAGCGCGTTGACTACGAACTCGATTCCAACTATTTTGCAGTGGGAGGCCTAAGTGCATTCTATCTTTATCAGTTCAGCAATGCATTCAGGGCTGGTATTGGTACGGATCTCAACTATTGGTGGGGGCTAAATGCCAATCCCGACGGGACGATTGGTCCTCGCACATTTGAAAATTTCACAGTATGATTCAGTGCACAACCCGAGGTGATCGTAGGAAAATTAACCTTATTAGGCGGTGTTGGCATCTACGCCAGGCATCTGAATTATGGCAATTTCAAGCAAACCTATCAAAGGCTGGGTGCAAGGTTCGAGATTTACAACCAGTGGTCGCTGGGTGTAAATGTCAGGGCCATCAACTTTATGTTGGCTGAATTCCTCGAATTCAACCTGGGATACCGGCTGTAGGTTTGAAGGATAATTCCTTTCTTTGCTGTCCGGTACCTCTGTTGAACTAAAGCACTCTCAAAAAGAAGTCTCATCTGTTCACTAATGTTTTGCTAATGATTGATTCGAATATCTTTAATCCAAAAAGTCCAAAGTTTCATATCAAAAAATACCTCGAAGGGATCAGGAATGAACTGGTTGGCAAATGTGTCATGGATATTCCTGCAGGGAATGGGGTGACCAGCGAACTACTGCTGGAAATGGGAGCGAACGTTGAAGCATTTGACCTATTTCCTGATTATTTCATGCTCAAGGAGGTTAAGTGCAATTTCGCGGATGTGATGCAAAGTATTCCTGTTGCAGATGACCATGCCGATATGATCATCTGCCAGGAAGGAATTGAACACTTCAGTGACCAGCTCAAAGTGTTCAAAGAATTCAACAGGGTTCTGAAAATGAATGGCCAACTACTGATTACCACTCCTTCCTATTCTAACATACGATCCAGGATCTCCTATCTTTTATTTGAAAGTGAGAACTTCCGGAAAATGCCTCCCAATGAAATTGATGATATCTGGATGTCGGATAAAAGCCTGCACCAGGAGATTTACCATGGACATATTTTCCTCATTGGGTTGCAGAAACTCAGAATACTTGCAACACTAGCCGGATTCAGAATCAGTGAGGTCCGTTATACCAGGATCAGCAAAGCTTCTGTTATACTATTCCCTTTTTTTTACCCATTTATTTTCCTTAGCTCAATCCTTCGGTATTATAGGTGCCTCAGGAAACATAAGAATTTAAACCCGGAAACTGTTAAAAGAATTTACAGTGAACAACTAAAGCTGAATATACATCCTGCTAACCTTTTAAATCATCATACCTTCATGATCTTTAAAAAGGAAAATGAATTGAAAGACCTGGATTTCCGGCAGGAGAGCCTGGTTAAGCCTTTCGGTGAGATCATGTAGCACAATTCCTGGCTAAAGTCTTTCTGAAATATTCCCTGCCTTGGCACAAATCCTTTGTGTGATGTGTTCTCTTCTGCAGGACACAAAGGCCTGGCAGCTAAGGCAGAGTTGCAGGAAAACTAATTCAACCACCTTTTGGCAAAAGTTACAATGCAGCTATTTTGCTCTTATTAATTGGCACAAAATAGATTAGTAGTATAGAAAATAGCTGCAATTCGTTAAAAATATTTCTAACAAAATGATAACTAAACCATTCATCTCTTAAACTCGACCAGTTGCTCGGTATAGTTGTTGGCGTCCATGTTAGAAATAAATCGTTTAAAGGTCTGTTGCCTTGAAAAGCAACAAAAGTGTTGCCTAAGAGGAAAAGGATTGCCGCTAAAATAAGAAAGCCTTTTATTTTGCTCTTTTCCATAAAAAAGAGAATGGTAAGTAATCCGTATAACGAAAGCATAATAGTGAACATTATTGGCCCTATACTTCTCATTAATAAATCTATTGGGCGGTGCATTTCAATAAATGTTGTCCCTGAAATCTTGTACCCAATTGGAAAAAAAATTAGATCGAAAACACCAGATGCACCCATTAATGCAGGCAAGGTTATAACAAAAAGCATTGCATTTTTTAACACATTGAAAAATGGGTGTAGAGGTTTTATACTAGTACTCTTTTTTGCAGGTACAAAGTAGGTTATCAGAAAAAACCAAACCTAAAATACCTGATAGACCGTAAAAACCTATATATTTTATCCAATCATCTTTTAAGCTTATCCAATTGGAAGGGATAGTATCGGGCGTCCAATCTACCATTTGGGCAGCAATCGGATAAGCATATTGTATCACAATAAATACCCCAACACAATTTGCCAACAATGAAAGAACCGCAAACAATCCTTTTATTTTCTGTTTGTCTTTAAAAAATAAAACGATTTGAACGATGAGAAAAACGGCTGGAATGAGGTCTAAAATAATAAGTCCTTTTGGGTGCACATAATGTTCTGTAATATTAAACCAATCTAAAAATGATGTAATAGATGTTGATCCTTTAAATATATCTTGGCCATTATATCCATTCGATGCAGATATCCCTACAAGAATAGTAGTAATGAATAGGAAAGTATTTTTGAACATAATATTTAATTTTAAAAATTGATAACTATTTTTGAATTCTTGGCACTAACAATTGTATTGACGAAATATATTGCCAGTTGTCAGTTTGCAGCATAGTCTTGAGTTTCCGTCCTGGACAAAAATCTTCAATCACTACTTTTTCAAAGTCAGGATTGTCTCTGTAAATAAAATCAACACGCTCTCCGTCAACAGTTATTTTGTCTGTCTCCTTGCAACCAACAATTGTTACAATCAATTGTTTGATATTTCGCCCTTCATTTTAAACTTCTTTGTCATACGAGTAATTGCCCACAGTCGGGTCGCGCAGGGGAGTTTCACCCCAGCGTTACCACGGAACCGTATCTCGTAGAAAAAACGGGACAGGTAGTGAAAGTCCCCCTTCCCAGTCAACCTTTACAGGGGCTCTTCCTGTTCAGTCACAATGGGAAAGAACCCATAAGATAAGAAGTAGAATATCTTTCAGAAACCTGGATGACCTATTGCACAACCAGCTTGGCTGATTGCAGCCAGCGTCCTGACTGATCGATCAAACGTATCACATAGACCCCGCCGGATAATCCATCCCTGTCGATCCGGACAATGGATTCCCTGACGTTTTCATAACGTTTGACCTCCCTGCCTGTGAGATCAAAAATTACCAGTGAATTCGATCCAGTGAGTTGATCCATTCTAACCGATACCTGGGTAAAGGAATTCATAGGGTTTGGGGAAAGGCTGATAACCGGGCGCTTACCAGCTTCGGGTATTTCAGGAACTTCCACATAAAAATTAGGTTCACCGGGTGTGCCATGCGGTGTATAGGAAGCTTTCCAGCTGCTGGCCAGCGCATTATCGAGCGTGGGATTAATCAGCTCCAGTGTAGGTCCATTGCCATCAGGCTCTATTGGCCATGGGTCAGTGTCGTTATAATTCACTGTATCGATCATCAGCACATCAGGATTATAAATCCGGATTAATTCCCCGTTTCCGCTTAAACCAAAACCTGTCGGACCTACTCTGTTTTCAACACCGGGAAATAATGCATCAAATGCTGTAACATCGGTACAGAGAACCAGGTATCCAAAAGCTGGCATCACAGTTCCTTGTGGAAGTGCATATGAATGTAAGTCATCTTCATCTTTAAAAACCCAACCTGAAACATCAACGGTATAGGATTGGGGATTATATATTTCTACTCAGTCCCCCGGATCAAAATCAGGACTTGAATTATAGTTTATCTCATTGATTACCAGCGTATCATTTTTTGTACGTGGGACAAACACCGCGGTAATGACATCATTGGTAAGCAGCTGGAGTTTGACTAAAGTAGCAGTATCTGAAGGCTGCAAAATATGATTATTCAACTCCCAATGGTCGAACTTATAGGTGGGGTCTACTTCGATGGATTTAAGCAGCACATCAATTCCACCATAATAGAAACCTTCCCAGGGATAGGATTCCGGAGTAATGGAATTCACCTGAATCTTTCCCTTCAGGGCAGGCTCCACATTTAGGGTAACAGGATATGGGCCTGTAAGGTTATAGCATTCAAGCAGACCATCTTTCACAACATTGTAGCGAGTGTTGATAAAATCCCTCACCTTTTGAACATTCTCCTGCCATTCATCCAGCGATCCTCCCCATCGGGTGCAATGTTTTGGAATTTCGGGCTCTATCATAGCGGCCATACTATCAAGCAGAGGGATCATGAACGAAGGTTTAAACCCGGTATTCATCAAATCGATATACCTGCTTACATAATACTGGTTGAAAGTAGGATTCATTCTAAGCCGGTTCAGGATATCAATATGACCCTCAGGATCTTGCGTGATACCCTCCTGGAAACAAGGTGTAGCTGTTGGCAATTGGGTTGGAACTCCTGTGTAATTAATGTAATGATTGAAAGTAGCATCTTCATCCCATAAGATATATCCCCACTTCTTGTGGGTACCTGTTGAATCCATTCCTCTCCACCATCCCACATTCCAGTTGATCCAATCACTACATACCACATAAGAATTGATGATCACATAATCGGCCAGACTGGTATAATCATACTGACTGGCTACATAATCAAACTTTTCAGGGGAAGCCATATTGTTATGCATGATGTAATAATACAGATCATGATAATCGTCGATGGCCTGCTGTCCGCCATACTCTGACCATGTACCACCCCAAAGCATACAGAATTGCAGGTTATACTTATCCTGCCCGTAATAATACTCACAATAATCGGCATCATCATCTCTTTCGCGAATAGCATATACGCCCCAGAATTGTCCGTTGGCATAAAGTACGCAGCGATGCGACCGGCGCCAGTCCAGGTGTTGACCCATAAGATCTGATGCTGTCATGATAAAATCGTCCCTCATCTGGATAGCAGAGTCTTTTGCAGGATAATTGTCATCACCGGAAGCCCTGAGGATCAGGCGCTGAAACTCTGTTCTGTCGCTGGTCTTGAAAAATTTATTCTGCAATGCAGAATTATACCCGCATTCATCCCTGCTAACCACATCAATACTTCGCTGAGGGTTGCCCCATGAATCCTGGCCATGTTTATTGATTTGTCCATACGAAGAGGTAGTCAATTGATCATCCGTCCCAAAATACTCATAGGATCCATAAGGGACAAGGGAAGCATCACCATCCAGAAGGTCAGTAAGGTTATCAGCAGCCACTGAAATAACCGGCAATGAATGGCTTATATTGAAGAAATAAGTTCTGAACTCAACAAGGCTGGGCAAAACCTGAGGATCGCTACTGAATGTCTTAGCTTTCATCACCCTGGTAGTGGCCATCGTAATGGGCCCGGTAACCGTTAAGGAAGTCGGTTTGGGCTCATAGCCATTTGTGGTATACCTGATAACAGCATTCAACTCATTGGTGGTGATTGTAAGGCTGAAGCTATTGGTATAAAAACCGGCATCAACACTCATAACAGGTTTTTCAGCATACCTGGTATATGGCGTTGCTGAATTATTTGAACTTCCGAATGTGGGAGCAGTAAATACTGACCACTCTGAAGATCCATCGGTAGTGCGGCCCCTGGAATGTCCTAATTGTGTGACTTCCAAAACCTTTTCCTCAAGCACAACACCAGTAGGGTCAGAGAGTACCAGTGACTCAGCCGGAATTTTGGTTTGAGTGAGTTTAAAATTGGTATGAACACCTGTTAATGAGGATTCATTTCTGCCGGAAAGCCAAATAATTTTATATCCATGCGAAGGAAGGTTAAAATTTACCGGGAACTTCCACTTATCAGGATTATCAGGGTTATCACTTAAACCGTAATCTTTTAAGTTAACTACTGAGCTACCAGCATTGTACAATTCAATCCAATCAGGAAATTCACCATAATTATCATCATGATGGTCAACATTGGTAACACAATATTCATTGATGACCACCTGCGATTTCAGGTAGGTACTAAATGAAAAAAAGAGAAAACAAGTTGCAAGGAGAAGGTATCGTTTCATCATATGCAGAGAGATTTTTTACTGTTGAGGATATCTTGTTAGAGGGTAAAATTAATGTTAATTTAATAATGCCCGTAACTTGCATCTAAAATCCTCTACTAACGCTTATTTTTTAACGAAAAACCTATATTTGTCAGGACAAGAAACAGGATGAAAAAATCATCCATAAATAAATTCTCCACACCCATGGTTTCAAGAAGAAAGTTTATTACAAACACCTCCGCCGGGATTGCTGGCTTAGCTGTATCAAATCATATCTTCGGTTCTGTTTTTCAACCCTTTGGTGAATTTACCAGTAACCGTCCGATGGTTGGAAAAAGAAATTTTGAAAGTAAGGCAGTAGATGCCATGATTGCCGAAGTAAAGGCAGCCATCAGCGATCCTGAACTGGCCTGGCTGTTTGAGAATTGCTTTCCCAACACCCTCGACACCACAGTGATTCCGGCCAACATACGCGGAAAGGCAGATACATTTGTCATTACAGGTGATATCCGGGCTATGTGGCTCAGGGATTCCACTGCACAGGTATGGCCTTACCTGCCCCTGCTTAACAAGGAACCTGAATTGAAAAGGCTTATTTCAGGGGTAGTAAACAGGCAGGTGCTATGCATAAAACTGGATCCTTACGCCAATGCCTTCATGTATGGTGAAGAGATCAGCCAGTGGAAGACCGACCTGACTGATATGAAACCAGGATTGCATGAGCGGAAGTGGGAAATCGACTCTCTCTGCTATCCGATCCGACTTGCACATGGTTACTGGAAAGAAACTGGTGACACTTCTATTTTCGATGATGAATGGCAGGCAGCCATGGAACTGGTGTATGCCACTTTTATTCAGCAACAACGCAAAGAAAACCGCGGCCCATATACCTTTAAGAGGGAAACAGCATGGCAGTCCGACACCGTTGCAGGGAACGGATATGGCAATCCAATCAACCCGGTAGGACTGATCTGTTCAACTTTCCGCCCCTCCGACGATGCCACAATTTTCCCTTTCCTGGTACCATCGAATTTCTTTGCCGTCCAATCATTGCGACAACTAGCCGATATTCAGCAGGAAGTAAGAGGCAATGCCGCTTTTGCCCTGAAATTAAGAGCCCTTGCCAATGAGGTTGAAAATGCATTGATGAAATATGCTGTTGCCAGTCACCTTGATTATGGCAAAATCATTGCTTATGAGGTGGATGGATTTGGAAACAAATTATTCATGGATGATGCCAATGTCCCGAGCCTGCTGTCGTTGCCCTACCTGGGCTGCATGGAACCCGGTAGCGAATTATATTCAAATACAAGAAGGTTCCTGCTCAGTAAGGATAATCCATGGTATTTTAGCGGCAAAGCAGCCAAAGGAATTGGCAGTCCGCATACGCTTATCGATAAAATTTGGCCTATCGCCCTAACCATGCAAGCCCTTACCAGCACGCAACCCGATGAAATCAAGGAATGTATTGTAACATTGAAAAACACGCATGCCGGAAAAGGATTTATGCATGAATCTTTCAACAAGGACAACCCATCCGACTATACCAGGAATTGGTTTGCGTGGGCTAACACCCTTTTTGGAGAGCTGATTATCAAGGTTTACAAAGAACATCCGCAGATACTTAAGAATATCTAGAAACTGTTTAAAATCATTAAAATGTAGTGCAAAAAGAATCCAGAATTCAGGAGTCAGGAGTCAGAATAGAAAAAATGGAACCTGTCTTGTCCTGAAATAGGTTTACAAAAAAAGGAGTAATCTTTTCAATTCACAGTCATGAGAATATTTTCGCTTTTACTGGCCCTGCTTATGATGGCAGGATACGAATCTGTTTCTGCCCAGAATGCAGATACCGTCTGGCTTTCATCGCTCGATTTGTCAAAAGCCTCTACTGGCTGGGGACAACTTGGAAAAGATGTTTCCTGCATGGGAAACCCCTTACGCCTGAACGGTGTTGAATACCAAAAGGGATTTGGCACTCATGCCAACAGTATGTTATATATCAGGCTGAATGGAGGTTCCAAACGTTTCAGTGCCATAGTTGGGGTTGATGATGAAGAAAAACTGACAACCGGGTCTGTAGTTTTCAGTATTTATGGTGCCGGGGCTATGCTCTGGAAAAGCCAGGTTCTGACTTCCGGAGGGATTTCTGAGAAATTTGACATAAACGTTACCGGCATCGATACTCTGATCCTTATTGCAGAAGGTGCCGGTGACGGTATCAATTATGACCATGCCGACTGGGCACAGGCATATTTCCTTGTTACAGGTACCATGCCCGAAACTGTGAACCGCATGAAGGAAGAAGCAATCATTTTAACCCCAAAACCCTCACCCAAACCCAGGATTAACGGGCCAAAGATCTATGGGGTAAGGCCAGGGCACGATTTTCTTTACCGAATCCCTGCTACCGGAAAAAAGCCTATATCTTATGCAGTAACAGGCTTGCCGGATGGATTAACCGTTGATAAAGCAAGCGGAATTATCACCGGAAAAGTGAAAACAACGGGTAAGTATGAAACGACCCTTGTTGCTAAAAATGAACTGGGTGCCGACAAAAGGAAATTCACCATTGTAGTGGGCGATCAGATAGCCCTCACTCCTCCCCTTGGATGGAACAGCTGGAATTGCTTTGCCTGTGCCATTGATCAGGATAAAGTGAAAGCAGCGGCTGATGCTATGATCCAATCAGGCCTTGCCGATTATGGCTGGAGTTATATCAATATCGATGATTGCTGGATGGTGAAACCTGATAGCGACGATCCCATTGTAGGCGGGAAAACCAGGGATGAACAGGGAAATTATGCTACCAATAAAAAATTCCCGGATATAAAGGGATTAACTGATTATGTTCATTCTCAGGGGTTAAAAGTCGGTATCTATTCTGGCCCGGGGCCCAAAACCTGTGCCGGCTATGAAGCCTGTTACCTCCACGAGGAGGCTGATGCCCTTCAGTTTGCAAGGTGGGGATTCGATTACCTGAAATACGACTGGTGCGATTATGAAAGAATTGCCAAGGACCATAGCCTTGCTGAACTCAAGAAACCCTATACTGTTATGCGTAATGCACTGGACAAGGCCGACAGGGATATTGTGTACAGTTTATGCCAGTATGGAATGGGAGATGTATGGGAATGGGGTGAAGAAGTGGGTGGCAACTGCTGGAGGACAACCGGTGATATTACCGATGACTGGTCGAGTATGGAAAGTATTGGCTTCGGACAGGCAGGGAAAGAGAAATATGCTGGACCTGGCCACTGGAATGATCCTGATATGCTGGTAGTTGGGATGGTAGGCTGGGGGCCCAGTCTTCATCCAACGCGACTTTCACCCAACGAACAATACACCCATATCTCATTATGGTCGTTGCTGGCCTCTCCCCTGCTTATTGGCTGTGATATGACCCAGATGGATGATTTTACTTTAAACTTGCTTACCAACAGTGAAGTATTGGACATCAACCAGGATCCCCTGGGCCGGCAGGCCAGCCGGGTACTGCAGCTCAATAACCTTGAAATATGGAAAAAGGAGCTGGAAGATGGTTCGGTTGCAGTAGGTTTATTTAACCGTGGACTATTCAATGAGAAAATCGTGATGAAATGGAGTGATCTCGGTTTAGAAGGAAAACAAATGCTGAGAGATGTCTGGAAACAGGAAAACATTGGTGTTTTTGATCAGCGGTTTGAAACCAGTCTGCCCTCTCATGGAGTTCTTTTATTGAAGGTGAGCAGGAAGTAGGGGTGGCTCAATTCAGATTCTGGATTACCAATAACCAATTAGGAATTGGCGACTAAAACGAGTTGTAATAAAAAAAAATTAAAACCGCAAAGACGCGAAGGAAGCGCTAAGACGCTATTGATAAGGCCCTAATTGAACATCTTCAGGAATTGCTCAGCCGTCATCACCGGCAATTTGGATTTGGCAAAATCTTTCAGGTTCCGGCTTACAATCATCTCAATATCATTTTCAAGTGCTGAAAAATATTGAATGGCATCCTCAAAATCTTCAAAATCATCATCATTCAGTGACAATTCCAGTACTTTATCTGTAAGGTCCAATACATGTACCATCACCTTTAATTTTCTCAATACCAGTTTCGCCTGGTCCGGCTTTAACTGCCTGGATAAGATAAAGTGAGTGTTGGCAAAAGATAGCGCCGATGTATATAATTCAACCGATTTTTTATCTGCAAGAGAGAAAAGACTTGCTGCTTCATTGTACCATGGTTCTCTTTTTGCGAGCAGGTCAATAATAATATTGGTATCGAGCAGGAGTCGCTTCATTTGTATTTTTCATTTAGAAAAGCAGAATACCCTTCCTTGTAATCCAGATCATTTGTATTTTGAATAACCCCGCTCAAACTCTCTACCAAAGGTGTTATTTCTGGCAAACCCTTCTTTGAGACTGTTATGGATTGAAAGTAGGTTTCTACCATCCTGGAAAGGCTGATATTATGACTAAGTGCATATTCTTTAGCCTTTTCAATCACTGTTTTATTAAGTCTTAATGTTAGTTTCGTTTCCATACAGTATCATTTACGTACAAAAATAATACATTTATACGTCAAACCCAAATTCTTTCGTCTTTTATGATTAACCTCACAAGTTTTATTCACCGAATTCATCTCACCA